>JAAYWF010000017.1 GCA_012516825.1 Lentimicrobium sp.
CGGTAGCTTTTAATAATGATATTGGCTTTAGCCCCTTGCGGAACAGCAATATAACGGCTTAAAGCAGGCAGGTTAGGAGCGCCCTCATCATTTGGAAGAAAGACTTGTGGCATAATGATATCTTTCATCGGAATCCCGTCCACCTCATTATCAATTAACTGGAACTCAGTAATGGAAAAATTAAGAGTAACACTAAATTTGGATTCACTCTTAAGCGAAATCCCGGAACTTCCCCAAGAATCGGTATAACTATGAATTTGGGCATTAGCGCCAAAAAACGAAAATACTAAAGCAACAAGTATTACAAAACTAAATTGCTTTTTAAAGTTTAGAAATAATCTCATTGTCCTAATTGTTTTAATTAATAATAAAAGTTAATAATTCAAGATTTTGAAATTTTCAATATTTTTGGGGTGTAAAAATAGATTTTATTTTTTAAATAAATCTAAAAAGAAAGATTTTCTTATAAATTAATTAAATTAATCAAAAAGTAATGGAAAAGAAAAAGGAAATGGTTATCAGTGTCCTTAAAGGTTTGGCTATAGCCTATGAAATTTATGAACACCCGCCTGCTCCTACTATTGAAGAAGCAAAAAAGCATTGGAAGTTTATCGAAGCAACACATTGTAAGAACATTTTTTTCAGAAATCATAAAGGTAACAGACACTACCTTGTTATTATTGAGCATACAGCAAATCTTGCTATTCATGATCTTGAAAAACGACTTCGACAAGGAAAACTTTCATTTGCTTCGCCCGAAAGAATGCAAAAATATTTGGGAATATCACCAGGATCTGTTTCCCCATTTGGACTGATTAATGACAAAGATAACCATGTCCATATATTTTTAGATGAAAACCTAAAAACAGCTTCAAAAATAAGTTTCCATCCAAACATCAATACATATTCAGTAATCATCGCCTTTAAAGATTTTATTCGTTACCTTGACTGGACAGGAAATAGTTATGAATTTTTACAACTATACGATTAATTCTCTCTTATTCGCAAATCGCTTTTCTGACGTTTTATCAGCTATTCGACTCTCCTTCAGTTTTTCTAAGATTTGATTTCCCTTTATTGACGACAAGCTTGGTTCATGGTTTCGAATACTTCAAAGTAAACATTTAACCATTCGTTCCATCATCCATTAACTCCTTTATAATTAGTTTCAGCCTTAATAACAGACTGTTCATAGATGGATTATTGTCAGAAAGATTAATTATCCTTCGCAAGGTATGTTTTCCCAAAATCAGTCAAATAAAATCTCAATCAACACACATAGTTATCCTTTATAATTAAAAAAAATTCTACTTTTGAAGTTTCATAGAGATACCCTGAAAATTAAATGTTTATGCTCTCTAAAAGATTGAATTTAAGGAATATTACGGTTTTGATATTGATAATTAGCTTTTTTGGGCCTCGATTGATAGCTCAGATCAAAATCCCCGATGATTTTTGTATTACTTCTAACGAGTTAAAATTATTCAACCTGATTAACAATTACCGTAAGGAGTATAATTTACCCGAGGTTTCACTTTCTAAAAATTTATGTTTTGTTGCCAAATTGCATGTCAACGATCTACAAACCAACAGGCCCGATGTAGGTAATTGTAATCTACATTCCTGGTCGGATCAGGGTATTTGGACTGAGTGCTGTTATGGTAGCGAATCGTTGAACAATACTTGTATGACCTCCAAGCCTGCTGAGCTAACAACTTACAATGGGAAAGGATACGAGTTGGCTTTTTGGGAAAGCCTTGAAGCAGTGCCCGAAATCGTCCTTGACAGTTGGCTAAGTTCTATTGTTTCAAAAGAGATGATCCTCAACCAGGGGGCTTGGAAAAATTACAACTGGAAGTCTTTGGGAATAGGGATTTATAAAGGATATGCAGTTGCCTGGTTTGGCGTGGAGGGTGATCCTGATAAAAGTGTTAATGTATGCAAAACCAAAGAGCCAAAAGCCCTGCTCGAACGTATTCTACCAACAAATGAACAGGAAAAAACATCCACAAAAGCCGGACAAGAGGTGAGATATTATCTTATCATTTCAAGTGTAAAAGATAAAAACCAGGCTAAAAAGGAGGTAGAAACCTTAAAAGCAAAAGGCTTTAAAAACCCATCAGTCGTTGCTTCCGAAACAAATTACAGAATTTCTTTAGGCAATTATTCCACCAGAGAACAAGCCCTTGAAGCTAAAAATAAATTAGGTGAGCGCTACAAAGCCGCCTGGATACTTAAGCAATAAACTTATCATTTTAAATTAATTAACATTAAAAAAAACAAATTGAAAAGGTATTTTATCATCATAGGCGCTTTGAAATGGTTAGGCAAAGCGTTAGCTGAAGTGATGCTTGATAAGCGCCATGTCCTTTTCTTAATTTCTCGTTCACCTCACAAGGATATTTCGAAAAAAGCTATTCATAAAAAATGTCAGATTTACAGAATTTTGTATGATCTATCCGTAATTAATGCAAAAAAAGGAATTGTCGGACCATTATCCATGTCAAATATTGAAATAATAGCTTTCATTTTATAAAAATCTATTTCTCAAATTTTTTACCAATGAAAAAACTTTTTTTTACCGTTATCTTTTTTTCAATGGCTGCACTAACAGTTACAGCCCAGCATGAAACTCGACTTATGCGTTTTCCCACTATTCATGGTAATCATGTGGTATTCAGTTATGCCGGTGACCTTTACACAGTTCAAAAATCTGGAGGCATAGCTCGCCAACTTACCAACGATAAAGGCAACGAACTTTTCCCACGCTTTTCGCCGGATGGAAAATATATTGCATTTACCGGGCAATACGACGGCAATACCGAAGTATTTGTAATACCAGCAGAGGGTGGCGTTCCCAGAAGAGTTACTTATACCGCTACATTACAACGTGATGATGTAAGCGACCGAATGGGACCAAATAATATAGTGATGACGTGGAAAGACAATAACACAATCATTTACCGATCGCGAAAGAAAAGCTTTAACGACTTTATAGGTAGCCTTTTCGAAGTATCCATTAATGGTGGACTTTCCAAACAAGTAGAGGTACCTGAAGGTGGTTTTTGCAGTTTCTCGGCAGATGGCAAAAAAATGGCTTACAATCAAGTATTTAGGGAGTTTCGCACATGGAAATATTACCATGGAGGAATGGCAGACGATGTTTGGATATATGATTTTGAAACTAAAAATACTGTCAACATCACCAATAACAAGGCACAAGATATAATCCCCATGTGGCATGGCAATTCAATTTACTTCTTATCCGACCGCGACCGGACAATGAACTTGTTTGCATACAATACCAAAACACAACAGGTTACAAAACTGACAAACTACAGCGATTACGACATCAAGTTTCCATCCCTTGGCGATAATGCCATAGTATATGAAAATGGCGGCTTTCTCTATTATTTCGATCTTACTACACAACAACCAGTGAAAATTGAGATACAAATCCTGAACGATTTTCAGGCAAGTCGTCCGCAATGGAAACAGGCTGATAAAACAATTCGGGCAGCTTCGCTCTCATATGACGGAAGCCGCATTGCTTTCTCGAGCCGTGGCGACATATTCAATGTACCGGCAAAAAAAGGAATTACAAAAAATTTAACCGATTCAAACGGAGAGCACGATAGAGCAGTGGAATGGTCGCCAGACGGAAACTGGATTGCATTTATTTCCGACAAATCAGGCGAAGATGAAATATATATTATGAAACCGGACGGCATAGAAAAGCCAATCCAACTTACAAAAAATGCTGATACTTATAAGTTTAAGATAAACTGGTCGCCTGATAGTAAAAAGATTGCATGGCACGATCAGTTGAAGCGTTTGCTATTTGTTGATATTAGTTCAAAAAAAACTACTCTTGTAGCCTCCTCCGAAAGCAATGAAATCAGCAACTACGACTGGTCGCCCGACAGTCGCTGGCTCTCATACGTTTTCACAATACCAAACGAGGTATCGAGAATATATGCTTACAACCTCGAAACCAAAACATCAACTCCAATAACCGACTCATGGTTCAATTCCAGCTCGCCAAGTTTTAGCCCTTGCGGCAAATACCTATTCTTCAGCTCAATGCGTAGCTTTAATCCAATTTATAGCTGGACGGAGTGGAATCATGTTTATGCTGATATGGTAAAGGTGTATTTAGTAACTTTAGATAAAAATACCACCTCGCCTTTTGAGCCAAAAGATGATACACCGGAAGTAAAAAAAGATGAACAACCGGCAAAAGATAAAAAAGAGGAAAAAGCTGTAGAGAACGATCAGAAAAATGTAAACATAGATTTTGATGGTATTTACGATCGCGTTGTTGAGATTACACCAGAGTCAGGCTACTACTGGAACATTAAAGGTGTAGAAGGAGGTATTTATTACATCCAATCAAAAATGGGCAGTAATAGCTCGAAGTTGATATTTTTTAAGTTTGAGGATCAAAAAGAGACAGAGATTGGTTCCAATATGAATTTTACAATTTCGGGCAATGGCAAAAAAATGCTGATTAACTCAATGGGAAAATATACAGTTACTGACTTACCTAAAGCGGCAGTAAAAATTGACGAAGCAGTTGATCTTTCAGGAATGAAGATTTGGGTTGATCCTAAAGCTGAGTGGCAACAGATTTATGATGAATCGTGGCGGCAGATGAAATACTTTTTCTATGACCCTGGCATGCATGGCGTGAATTGGGACAAAATGCACGAAAAATATAATCTATTGCTCCCGCACGTAAATAGCAGATATGATCTCAGTTATGTAATCGGCGAGATGATTGGCGAGCTAAATGTTGGTCATGCATACGTTAATGACGGAGACCTAATAAAACCTGAGCGCATTGCTACAGGACTTCTTGGAGCTGAATTGAATCACCACAAATCAGGTTTTTATCAAATTGATAAAATACTCAAGGGGCAAAACTGGAATAAAAATATACGTTCGCCGCTGATGGAGCCCGGACTCGGAATAAAAGAGGGCGACTTTATTATTGCTGTTAACGGACAGACGACCAAAGAGATGAACGACATTTACGCATCGTTGGTTGGAAAATCCGGAACCACTGTTGAGATTTCAGTTAACAGCCTTCCATCGGAATCAGGCGCACGCAAGGTGCTCATTCAGCCGATAGCAAACGAAAGTGAACTCTATTACTACAATTGGGTACACGATAATATTGACAAGGTTAATAAAGCCACTAACGGAGAGGTGGGCTACATCCATATTCCCGACATGGGGCCTGGCGGTCTTAACCAATTTGTCAGATATTATTATCCACAGCTTCGCAAAAAAGCTCTAATCATTGACGATCGGGGTAATGGTGGCGGTAATGTATCGCCAATGATCATTGAGCGCTTACGCAGGGAGCTTTCGATGATGGCTGCTGGCCGCAATAGCGTCAGTTATTCTAAGCCTGACGGAATGATGGCCGGGCCGTTGGTATGTCTTATAAACCGATATTCGGCATCAGATGGCGACCTCTTCCCATATCAATTCCGTAAACACAATCTCGGGCCGCTAATTGGAACACGAACCTGGGGCGGCGTTGTCGGGATCAGAGGATCATTGCCATTTATTGACGGCGGTTCGCTTATGAAACCTGAATTCGCACACTATAGCGCAGATGGCAAAGAATGGATAATCGAAGGAACAGGAGTAGAACCTGACATCGAAATATGGAACGATCCAGCGCTTGAATTCTCAGGAGTTGATCAGCAGCTTAATAAAGCTATTGAGGTAATTTTGGAGTTACTTAAAGACTACCCTGACCCGCAATATCCGATAGCTCCTCCATTCCCGGATAAATCAAAATAAAAAGTAAAAACAGGGAATTTAAAATTAAAAAAAGTATAAGTAACAAAGACTCAAAATATTAACAACTTGAGAAAAGATGATTAATCTTAAGAGATGATTCATTTCTTTTGTTAAAAGATTAATCAAAAAGAAGAGGTTGTTTTTCATAATCCTATACAGATTTAATGGAGTATTGACCAAGAAAGAGTTTGGGGATTTTAACCCCCAGTAAATGTTGAAAAAATTATTGTTTAACCAAAAAGTTGCATTTGCAGCTTAAAGCCACCTCTTTTAATAAACCAAGAATCATAAACAATAGAAATTATAGGGTGAAACATTTTTTTAAACTCACGAAAACAATTGTTTAAGATCAAAACTTAAATAAGATTAATCGGATTTCGCTAATCAATTTTCCATTCCAACAACGAGTATGTAAAGATAGAAGCGTTTTTAATTAAACATCTGTTGCTATCAAATTACAAATCGTTCCACAATAACAATTATTTGGGCTAAAATTAGTGTTTTATCTTTTAAAAGGTTAGAAACACCATTTTTAAAACAATTCACTTTCGGTAGCTCTATTAGTTAAGAAAAAATAATATTTATTATATTGATTCTTAATCACTTAAATACATAATTGAACTTTTTCTATAAAAAGTTTGTTTATTATGAACATATGTTCATTATCTTTGCACTAAAGTTAATTTGATGGGACGATGTAAGAAAAATAGATTTATTCAACGAGCTCCACATTTTCATGGCTTCACTACAAGAGGATTAAAGTGGAAACATGATACTGATGTTTTCCTTAATTACGAGGAATATGAAGCGATAAATCTTTGTGATTATGAGTTATTAACACAGGAAGAGGCAGCCCGCATGATGAAGGTTTCCCGCCCTACCTTCACCAGGATTTACGAAAGCGCTCGCCGAAAAATTGCCAAAGCCTTTATCGAGGGGCACGATGTACGTTTCATAGGGGGGAATGTTGAAATTATAAGCTGGTACAAATGCGATACATGCAAAATCAGCTTTACATTACAAAAGGATAGCCCTATGGCTTGTCCACTTTGCAAAAACGAATTAATAACTGAAAGTCATTAATACAATGAAAATAGCAATAGCAGCTACCGACAATCATATAGACGCATTTGTTGACCGGCATTTTGGCAGATGTGAATGGTATTGTATTTTCGATACCCAGACCAATAATTATGAATTTATCCCCAACACTGCGTTTAATTTGACAAAAGGTGCAGGATATAAAGCCATTGATTTACTGTTTGGCAAAAGCATCAACGTTGTTATTGCAGGACGATTTGGTTCGAGAGCTATTGAAATGTTAAGAGCAAAAGACATACAAATGATCATACCTGAAAATCAAATTACTATAAATGAAATTCTAAAAAACTGTAAACAAAACAGCAATTAATTTAAATCTTTTATTCACAATTAAAAATCAAAAACCATGGAACAAGAAATTTTTGCTATGCCAAGAATTGGTGATAATGCACCAGCATTTAAAGCTGTAACAACACAGGGAGAGGTCAATTTCCCGTCAGATTATAAAGGGAAATGGGTAATTCTTTTTAGTCATCCGGCCGATTTCACCCCTGTATGTACATCAGAATTCATGACTTTTGCCAACATGGAAGCAGAATTCAAAGAGCTTAACTGCGAACTGATAGGTTTGTCAATTGACGGTCTCTATAGCCATATTGCATGGCTTAGATCCATCAAAGAAAAAATCGAGTTTAAAGGGATGAAAAATATTGAAGTAAAATTCCCTCTAATCGAAGATATTACTATGGAAGTTGCAAATAAATATGGCATGGTTCAACCTGGAGAAAGCAACACAAAAGCAGTAAGAGCAGTATTCTTCATTGATCCGGTTGGTAAGATAAGGGCTATCATTTATTATCCACTTTCACTTGGACGCAACTTTAAAGAGTTAAAACGTGTATTAATCGGGCTTCAAACAGCCGATAAGTTTAACGTTGCTACTCCTGCTGATTGGCACCCAGGCGATGATGTAATTGTACCAACTGCCGGGTCGTGCGGAACAGCACAAGCGCGTGTTGAAGGCAAAGAGGGTGATATGAAATGTTACGACTGGTATTTCTGCACAAAGCCTTTATCAAAGGAAGAGGTATTTAAAGGAATTAAATAGTTATTTAATAATTTAAGTTGATAACCCGTAGCTTACGGAGAATTTTCCGTAAGCTACTTTATGGTTTTTATATGAAAATAGCAATCACATCTACAGGTAATAATCTGAAATCAAACGTTGACTCAAGATTTGGACGTTGTGCTTATTTCGTAATCTACGACACAGTATCACAAGTTACGGAATTTATACCGAATCCAAATCTCAATGTAAATGAAGGCGCCGGACCATCATCGGTTCAATTAGTTGCGAAACACAAAGTTTCTAAAGTATTTTCAGGAGAATTTGGAGGAAAAGTCAAATCGCTTTTCGACAGTTTGAATATTCAAATGGTTGTTATAAAAGAGAATAAAACAATCGAAGAAATTATTGAAATGCAAAATCTTTAAAAAAACAAGGAGGAAATCATGCCTAATTTAGATAAAACTGGACCAATGGGTAAAGGCCCCATGACCGGAAGAAAAATGGGAAGATGCTCAGAAAATCTCCCTGATGAGCAATTTACACCAAGAGGAAACCGCCATAGAAGAGGTATGGGGTTTGGACGCTGTAGTAGCAGAAGAACAGGAATGCAGCGCCGATTTCGTGGAGGAGAATAATAGAATTGATCTGTAATTTAATCCTATTTACAATTCAACTTGAAGGATAAATATCCAGACTAGAATTAAAAAAAATAAAACCAAAGCAAACTTTAAATAAATGAATAGAAAAATTGCAATTCCATTAGAAAATGGAGTACTAAGCCAACATTTTGGGCACTGTCAGAAATTCGCCATAGTCGAAGTAGTCAATAATCAAATTACCGATATTGTGGAAACTACCCCCCCAGAACATGTTCCGGGTCTATATCCACGATGGGTGGCCAAATTTGGAGTAACAGACGTTATTGCAGGAGGAATGGGACAAAAAGCCATTCATCTGTTCAACGAGCAAAATATTAATACATTTGTAGGAGCGCCTGTAAAAACCGCGCGTGAGCTTGTTGAAGATTTTCTGGCAAACAAGTTAGAATTAACTGCTAATTATTGCGATCACAAAGAACACAAGCCTCACGGAAATTGCAGTTAGCAAGTGCAACACTGATTTTGAGTCTGTTCGCATGTAAACCCCAAAAATAATTTACAAAAGGCATTTTAGCCATGCTTGTAAATCATAAGCTAAAATTATGTAACCCACAAAACACATAATCACGTTTTAAATAGACTACAAGCTATCCTAAGCAAACAAGAAAAATCATGTCTTTCTATCTTTTGCTAAAGCAACTAATAATAAGGAGCGCCATAAAAAGGTCATTTAAAAACAGCTTCATGCGAAAATGACTTAACCGTGAATTAAAAATAATATTTATGAAAGTTGCGATTGCCAGTGGTAAAGGAGGAACAGGGAAAACATTACTCTCCGTTCACCTATTCGACAACCTTATGCAAAGTGGCGAGCAGGTTGTTTTAGTTGATTGTGACGCTGAAGAGCCCAACGACATGATTTTTTTTGACGGCAAATTGATAGATGAAGCCGAAGTACTCCAACAAACACCAATTATTGACACCGACAAATGTACTTTTTGCGGAAAATGCCATGAATATTGTAACTATAATGCCATATTTTATTTGCCGCCTGCAAGTATGATTCATGTTATTGATGAGCTATGTCATGGCTGTGGCGCTTGCAACGTAGCATGCAAGTTCGGTGCGATAACAGAGCGGCCTCTCTCTTTAGGAGTTGTACGCAACTACCAGATTCGTCCTAATGCACGAATAGTTGAGTCGCGCATAAAAGTTGGAGTAATGACACCTGTGCCATTAATCAAGGCCGGCCTTAAACAAATCAGAAACGAACCTTTTGTACTGCTTGATTCACCGCCTGGCACTTCCTGCCCTTTCATTCATACAATATTAGATGCTGATTATGTAATTTTGATCACTGAACCTACACCCTTTGGCCTGAGCGACTTAAAACAATCGGTCGAAACATTAAAAACGGTTGGCAAAGCTTATGGTGTCATTATCAATAAAGCGGGCATAGGTGATTCAAATATTTACGACTACCTAAAAAATGAAAATATCGAACTACTAATGGAAATTCCTTTCGATAAAGAAATAGCCTATCACTATTCAAAAGGGGAATTATTAACAGAGTACAATCCCAAGTTACAATCCGACTTAAATAATTTGCTTAACAATATACATAAAAAATATGGAACTAGCAATAATTAGCGGTAAGGGAGGAACAGGAAAAAGTAGTATCAGCGCTGCTTTTACAAGTATGCAACAGCCGGTCATGCTAGCCGATTGCGATGTTGATGCCGCTAATATGTTCATACTGTTTAATCCCACACACGAGGAGGAACAAGTTTATATTGGAGGAGAAAAGGCAATAATAGATTACGACAGATGCAATAATTGCGGTTTATGTATTTCGTATTGCCGTTTCGATGCTATTAAATGTGTAAATAATATTGTCCATATTTTAGAAGAGGTATGTGATGGATGCAAGTTATGCTCACGGATATGCCCGTTCGAAGCAATCTCGATAGTTCAAAATGATAAAAGCCGAATGTATTCAGGCAGCTTCCGCTATGGAAAAATGGTATATGGACGTTTGGCTCCGGGCGAAGAAAATTCCGGCAAGTTAGTTAATATCGTTCGTGCAAAGGCACGTGAAATAGCCAAAAAGCATAATATAGAAAACATAATAATTGACGGACCTCCGGGAATCGGATGTGCTGTCGTGTCCACCATAACAGGAACTGATCATACACTTATTGTTACCGAGCCAAGCGCATCGGCGCTACACGACTTAAAACGAACAATAGATATCTGCAATAAATTTAACTTGAAAATATGGGTAACAATTAATAAAGCTGACATAAATCCGGATATGACAGAGCACATAATACAATATTGTAAAGAAAACAACATCGCCATTGCAGGTCTTATTCCATTTGACAAATCGGTGGTAGAGGCTATGGTTCAATGTAAGACCATCATAGAATATCGTCCTGAATCTTTAGCAGCAAAAGCAATAATAACTATTTATAATAATATTTTAGGCTAATGAGCAAAGGCAA
>JAAYWF010000143.1 GCA_012516825.1 Lentimicrobium sp.
AATGGCCAGCATGATGAACGTACCGGTAAGACAAATTATCTCCCTCTGTATGCAACTTGGGTTGGTGGTATCTATAAACCAAAGATTAGACGCAGAGACTATAATCATTGTTGCCGAAGAGTTTGGTTTTAAAGTTGAATTTACAAGTGTAGAAAGCGCTATTGACGAAGCTGATTTCGAAGAGGATCGTCCGGAAGACTTAACTCAACGCTCCCCGATAGTTACTGTAATGGGACACGTGGACCATGGAAAGACCAAACTTCTCGATTATATACGCCGGACAAATGTTATTGCAGGTGAAGCTGGTGGTATAACGCAGCATATCGGCGCTTACGAAGTAAACCTTGAAAATGGAAAAAGAATAACATTCCTCGACACACCTGGCCATGAAGCATTTACTGCAATGCGTGCACGAGGAGCAAAAGTTACTGATATCGCCATCATCGTTATAGCAGCCGACGATAATGTGATGCCCCAGACCAAAGAGGCCATAAACCATGCTCTGGCAGCTCAAGTGCCAATTGTTTTTGCTATAAACAAAATTGATAAACCAACAGCAAAACCAGAAAAAATTAAAGAACAACTGTCAGCGCTGAATATTCTCGTTGAAGATTGGGGTGGGAAATATCAAAGTCAAGAGATTTCAGCAGTTACCGGCCAAAATGTTGACGTTTTGCTGGAAAAAGTCTTACTTGAAGCAGAACTCCTCGATTTAAAAGCTAACCCAAACCGTAGAGCTTTGGGAACAGTTATTGAATCTTCATTAGATAAAGGTAGAGGTTTTGTGGCAAAGCTTTTAGTTCAAAATGGCACTTTAAAAGTAGGCGATATCGTTTTAGCCGGATTACATTCGGGAAAAGTTAAAGCGATGTATAATGCACGTAATAAGCGTGTTAATCAAGCGGGGCCATCATCACCTTTACTTGTTCTTGGAATAAATGGAGCGCCACAGGCAGGAGACATCTTTAGAGTTATGACCGACGAGCGAGAGGCCAGAAACATTGCTGCCAAACGAACTCAACTGCAACGTGAGCAAGGATTGAGAACACAAAAACACATTACACTTGATGAAATAGGACGTAGAATCGCTATTGGCGACTTTAAAGAATTAAATCTTATTGTTAAAGGTGATGTGGATGGAACGGTTGAGGCTTTGAGCGATTCACTACTCAAACTTAGCAAACCTGAAGTTCAAGTAAATGTTATTCATAAATCTGTTGGTCAGGTTACCGAAACGGATGTGATGCTTGCATCTGCATCCAATGCAATAATTATAGCGTTTCAGGTTAGGCCGTCAGTGGGAGCAAGAAAACTTGCAGAACATGAACAAATTGATATAAGACTCTATTCTATCATATATACTGCTATTGAAGAGATTAAGTCGGCTATCGAAGGAATGCTTTCACCCGAAATAGAGGAAAAGATAACTTGTAATGTTGAAGTAAGGGAGGTCTTTAAGATTGCAAAGGTTGGCACAATTGCAGGTTGTATGGTACTTGATGGTACAATAACGCGAAATACAATGGTCCGCTTAATTCGTGATGGAATTGTAGTCTATACAGGAAAATTGGCATCGCTCAAACGCTTTAAAGATGATGTTAAAGAGGTTAATAGTGGGTATGAATGTGGCTTAAGTGTTGAGAATTTTAACGATATAAAAATCGGCGACATAATCGAAGGTTATGAAATGATTGAAATTGCCAGAAAATTTGATTAAAAGCATTAATATTCAAAAAAAATATATTTTTGTTGCTTAAAAATTAAGGCGCTATGAAAAAAAGAATTATTCAAATTGTTCTTCTTATTGTAATCGTTTTTTTAGGTTACCGCGTGTGGGAAACCATTCAAACCCCAGTTAGATTTCTTAAAGAAAAAGACCATCGTCAAGCACTCGTGGTTCAAAAATTGAAAGACATCAGATCAGTACAACAAATGTATCGTACGTTAAACGACTCTTTTGCTCCAAACTTAGACCTTTTGGTGCATTTTCTTAAAACTGCCGAGATACCTGTTGTAAATGTTATTTATGATCCAACTGATACTCTCCTGGTGAAAACAATCAGCGACACCCTCGGTTTTAAACCTGTGCTTGACTCGCTTTTTGATACAAGGACTGACTTTAAGCTTGATGAATTTGACATCATCCCATTTTCGGATGGGGTAAAGTTTGAAATGGATGCCAAAATGATCAATAAAGGTGGAGTAATGGTGCCGGCATTTATGGCAGTTGCAAAGAAAGAATATTACCTTAACGGACTTGACGAAAATATGATAAAAAACCCTCTAGTGAAAGATATGATTGTCGGTTCACTGGAGGAGCCTACTACCGATGGTAATTGGGAGTAGCAATATGTTTCGCCAATGTCTGCCAGGATAAAATTATCCAAAAGCATATTTGATAAGGCTTTAAACAAAGAAGCTACAAATTATTTGGGATTATCCATCCAATTGTCAACGGATGGATTTTCCTTTTGTATCCTCAATCCAAAAGAGGCGAAATACCTCGCGCTTCAATCCTATAAATTTAAAGATTCTTCAAACCAGATGGCTCTCTCACAGCTTCTGGATGAGCTTATACCATCTGTTGATTGGCTGAATTTGCCTTACGAAGGCGTTAAGATATTGATGGAAACACATAAATCAACATTGGTTCCTCATGCCTTTTATGATTCCGAATATAGTAAAGAGCAATTTGCTTTCAACGCTACTATTAATAAGGACGACATCCTGTTAAATGATTATTTGCCTCTGCTCGACGCAATAAATGTGTGGTTAATCAATGGTAAACTTTATGATACTATTATTAAATATTTTCCTTTGGCAGTAATTCATAATCATGGAAGCGTGTTAATAGAGAGTGCACTTGCTCTGGCAAACAGCCATCGCGAAGAAACTCCAGTATTTACCCATGTAAGAAAAAACTGGTTCGACGTTGTAGTGATCAATAATGGCAAATTAGTCTTTTACAATTCTTTCAGATATCAGGCTAAAGAGGACTTTATTTACTTCCTGATTTATGTACTTGAACAACTTGAACTCAACCCCGATGTAATTCAGCTTTATCTGTTAGGAGAGGTTTTAAAGATATCGGAGATTTACGATATAACTATGATGTATATCAGAAACGTAAGTTTTGCCCTACCTTTTGACAATGTTAGTTTTGGCTTTAATTTGGGTGATATACCGTTGCATTTTTATTTCAATCTTTTAAACCATTATCAGTGCGAATTATAGGCGGCACACAAAAAGGAAGACACATCAACCCGCCTGCCAATCTTCCTGTACGACCAACTACCGACTTGGCTAAAGAGGGATTATTTAATATCCTAAACAACATCATTGATTTTGAAGGATTAAAAGTGCTAGATCTCTTTGCAGGGACAGGAAGTATATCCTTCGAGTTTGCGTCGCGTCAGGCAGCAGCGGTTGTTGCTGTAGATTTAAACTTTAAGTGCGTTGAGTTTATAAAAAAAACATCTTTACAACTTGGCTTCTTGCATCTTAAAGCAATTCGGACAGATGTTTTCAGATTTCTGAGCAAAAGCCCTAACGAAGGCTTTGATTTAATTTTTTCTGACGCCCCTTACGATATTGATAATGTAATGATCTTGCCTAATTTGGTCTTCAATCATAACTGGTTAAATGAAGATGGCCTGCTTATCATTGAGCATACACGCTCTTTGCAATTCGCAGGCCATAAACATTTTAGCCAGACCAGACGCTACGGCAAGGTAAATTTTTCGTTTTTTACTGCTAAGGGTTAATATTCATCTTCATTAAAAAAGAAATCCTCCTTAGTAGGATAATCGGGCCAGATATCCTCAATCCGTTCATAAATCTCGCCTTCGTCTTCAATTTCATTAAGGTTTTCGATAACCTCTGGCGGTGCGCCCGATCTCGTTGCGTAATCAATAAGCTCGTCTTTAGTTGCCGGCCAAGGCGCATCTTCAAGCTTAGAAGCTAATTCCAATGTCCAATACATAGCTCGATTTTCATTTTTAATGTTTAACTAATTTTTTTTGCGATAAATAGATTGTAACTATATAAATAAATTTTGTTATTAAATTGCTTTCCATGGCGTTTCCACAGCTTTTAGATCTTTTGTAAGCTTCCGCGAAAGTACAAACAAATAATCCGATAGGCGGTTCAAATATTTTATGATAAGATCATTTACAGGTTGATTTTTGCTCAGACTTATTGTAACTCGTTCGGCTCGCCTACATACGGCACGCGCTATATTACAAAATGATACCGTTTGATGACCGCCTTGTAAAATAAAACCGGTGATAGGGGGTAAGCTATCATTCATTTTATCTATTTGATTTTCCAAAAACTCGATATCCTCCTCTTTAATTGCAGGGAGTTGTCGTTGAGGAATATAATCGGGAGCAACGGCAAGTTGTGTAGCAGCAGTAAAAAGCCGATTCTGAATTTCGATAAGTGTTGCTTTAGTTCCTTCATCAATATCCTGATCCCGTATTAGCCCAACAAACGAGCTTAATTCGTCAATCGTACCATACGTCTCTATTTGCTGATGATATTTAGGAACACGCATCCCTCCAATAAGCGAAGTCTCACCTTTATCACCCTTTTTAGTATAAATTTTATGTTTTGCTGGCATTTTCAGATTCAAATTTAAGGTTAAAAATGGCCAATTTATTTTAATTAACCGATTCCATAGTGTAGTCAGTCATGGTTTTAATGGTTTTATTCATATAATCATCTTCAACAAGTCCATCTTTTAGTTTAATTATCCGGTGGGCATGCAGGGCGATATCTTCTTCGTGAGTAACAATTATTATTGTGTTTCCAAGCTTGTGAATCTGCTCGAAAAGTCCCATTATTTCTAATGAAGTTTTAGAGTCGAGGTTCCCTGTCGGCTCATCGGCAAGTATAATCGAAGGTTCATTTACTAACGCTCTGGCGATAGCTACCCTTTGCCTCTGACCTCCGGATAGCTCATTAGGTTTATGGGTAATTCTATCAAGGAGCTGCACATTTTCAAGCACTTCGTTGGCGCGTTTTATTCTCTTTGCCTTATTCATTCCGGCATAAACTAAAGGAAGCATTACATTTTCTAAAGCTGTCTGACGTGATAATAAATTGAAAGTCTGAAATACAAATCCTATCTCTTTATTCCTAATTTCAGCAAGCTGATTATCGTCCAACTTACTCACATCTTTTTGGTTAAGAAAATACTGACCACTCGTTGGAGTATCAAGGCATCCAATAATATTCATCAATGTGGATTTACCCGAACCGGAAGCGCCCATCAAAGCAACGTATTCATTTTTATAGATTTCTAAAGAGATTGATTGAAGCGCCTTAACTATATGTGTTCCAACCTTGTAATACTTTTTAATATCAATCAGTTGGATAATTTGCTGTCGTTGCATCTCGATACTTACGTTTTAATGTGAACAAACACGAAATTTCAGAACAGAAAAGAAATACGAATATTGTCGAAGATTATAAAAATATTACAATCTTTGATCAAATAAATATTTTCCTACTTAAACTTAGGAAATATACTTGGCTTTGCAATTTTTATCTTAGTACGTTTCACCGCCGTTAATTGCCAGCCATCTTGCTGATTTTCAAATAAAACCTGTATAACAAACCTCTTGTGATCTACTTGTGATACGAGTTCGTAAATTACCTTATCGGCCGAAGGCTGTAAAACAGTAATCAGTGTAACATATTGCTCTATGTTGTAAAATCCCATTTCACCCGATTTCCATAAAAAAAGCTTAAAACCCTGTGTTTCAATAGGCTCTTTTACGTAAAATTCATCGAATGATGTAACATCCATGTAGAGATGAAAGTTCTCCTCCATGTCAATCATCGAGAATTTTTTAGTTATTTTAGGATGTTTGGCAATTTGGAGAGCATGATTTCGAAATGTCTCAGGTGTAATTTCGTGCCCAAAAGTAATTAAGCTAATAGAGGCTAATAAAAACGCAATCATTAATCGTCTCATATTCAACTAAATATTAATTTTTTAATCAGTTTCCCCAGCTTTCACGGTCGAGGCTTCGGTACTGTATGGCTTCGGCGAGATGTTCGGGTTTTATCTTTTCCGAACCATCAAGGTCAGCAATTGTTCTCGATACTTTTAAAATCCTGTCGTATGCCCGAGCTGATAAATTCAGCTTTTCCATTGCATTTTTCAGCAATTCTTGCCCTACACTGTCAATTTTGCAAATTTCCCTAAGCATCTTACTGGTTATTTGCGCATTGCAGTGGATTCCTTTATTTTTTGAATATCTTTTTTCTTGAATTTGCCGTGCTTTTATTACCCTTTGCCGTACATCAGCGCTTGGCTCTGCACTTCTCGCTTCCGAAAGTTCTCTGAAAGGCACAGGCACTACCTCCACATGAATATCAATACGATCTAACAGTGGCCCTGAAATCTTGTTCAGATACTTCTGCACAACTCCCGGTCCGCATACACATTCATGATCGGGATGGTTATAATATCCGCATGGGCAAGGATTCATTGCGGCAATAAGCATGAAGCTGGCAGGATAATCAACAGTAAATTTCGCCCTTGAAATAGTTATCACTCTATCCTCAATAGGTTGTCTCAATACTTCAAGTACTGTTCTTTTAAACTCCGGTAATTCGTCGAGAAAAAGGACGCCATTGTGTGCTAACGAAATTTCGCCTGGCTGTGGGTTTCCGCCGCCGCCAACCAGTGCTACATCACTTATAGTATGGTGAGGCGAACGAAAAGGGCGGATGGAGATTAAAGATGAATCACGACTCATTTTTCCTGCAACGGAATGGATCTTTGTAGTTTCTAATGCTTCGTGCAGGTTTAAAGGCGGTAGGATAGATGGCAATCGTTTGGCAAGCATCGTTTTACCAGAGCCAGGAGGCCCAATAAGAATAGCGTTATGCCCGCCGGCAGCAGCTATCTCCAAGGCTCTTTTAATATTTTCCTGCCCCTTAACATCCGAAAAATCAAACTCGTACTGATTTAAGCCTGCGTAAAACTGTTCACGTGTATTGATCAATGTTGGCGTAAGTTTAGCTTTACCGTCAAAAAAATCTATCACCTCTCGGATATTTTCAATTCCATATACTTCAAGGTCGTTGACAATAGCGGCTTCGCGTGCATTTTGTGATGGAAGGATAAAACCTTTAAAGCCTTTTTTACGGGCCTCTATGGCAATGGGCAAAGCCCCTTTAATTGGTTGTAACCCGCCGTCTAACGATAGCTCACCCATGATGATGTAATCGCCGACTGTGTCAGCCGCCATTTGCTCACTTGCAGCTAAAATCCCAATAGCGATTGTCAGATCGTAAGCAGAACCCTCTTTTCTTATGTCGGCAGGCGCCATATTGATGACTATCTTTTTCCCTGGCAACCTATAATTATTATAACGTAATGCCGCTTCGATCCTTTGTTGGCTCTCCTTCACAGCGCTGTCCGGCAGGCCTACAAGGAAAAAATTCACCCCTTGGTCAATATTAACCTCCACAGTGATGGTGATTGCATTAACCCCCTGAATAGCGCTACCGTATGTTTTTACTAACATAAATGAGACTAAAAGATATGAAATTGATGTTTTGCAAAATAAACAAAATGATCCGAATCAGGCAACACTTTAATAGAAAATAGAGTTTTTACTTGTTAAAAAAAAGAAAATGTTGAAAGCAAGTTTCTAAAGCAATAGATAAACATAGATTTTTATTTTATTAGCGATTTTATGTGGATTTAATTCCAAGGAGTATCTTTTTTTTAAACAAGGTAACTAATATCTTTAATCTTATCAAATGAATTAAATGAAACTGAGAGCCATTCGCATTTTTTTCGGTCTAAACATTTAATAATTACGATGTAAACTTTTGACATCAGTAGTTTTTCTCCATTTACAAGATTAATGTTTACTTTTAGCCTCTCAATTATGCAAAACAATGACAAGAAATACTCTGATTAAAATTATTCAGGAAAAGAAATCATTTCTTTGTATCGGACTTGATACCGATTTGGCCAAGATTCCATCTTTTCTCCATGGTTACCACGACCCGGTTTTTGAGTTTAATAAAGCTATTATTGATCATACTCAAGATTTGGCTGTTGCCTTTAAGATAAATACCGCATTTTATGAAAACAGAGGTATAAAAGGATGGACAAGCCTTGAGAAAACTGTTCGCTATTTAGATCAGTATCGGAGTTCCATCTTTTTAATTGCTGATGCCAAACGAGGTGATATCGGTAACACATCGCAAATGTATGCTGGAGCATTTTTGGCCGATCCTCCCCACGGTCTTGGCTTCGATTCAATTACTGTTGCGCCGTATATGGGTAACGATTCGGTAAAACCTTTTTTTTATCATAAAGGCAAATGGGTTATTCTATTGGCATTAACCTCAAATGCGGGTTTTGAAGATTTCCAAACAAAGAGATTGGAGAGCGGAGAGATGCTTTTTGAATACGTTATCCGGCAATCTATGCAATGGGGAAATATTGATAATCTGATGTTTGTGATAGGGGCAACACGTCAGGATATGTTATCTAAGGTCAGGCAAATTGTTCCAAATCATTTCTTGCTTGTACCAGGTGTAGGCGCTCAGGGCGGCAGCTTGAAAGCAGTAGCCCAAACCGGACTTACAAAAGATTTTGGATTATTAGTTAATTCATCAAGGGGGATATTGTATGCGGTAGATGACGAAAGTTTTCCTCAGGCTGCGCGAACGGAGGCCTTGAAAATTCAACAGGAAATGGCCATTTATCTTCAACATTTGCTATAACACATAACCCTTTGCCGCAGTTCTTGTTGATATTGCTTTGATTAAGCTATAGTTTTGTAAATAATTTTTTTTCATTCCTACAATTTTGAAGTTTGACGATTTAAATTTATATCCTGATCTATTACAAGGCATTAATTCCGTAGGTTTTGAAACCCCTACGCCTATTCAACAATCAACAATACCTTTAATACTCGATGGTTACGATCTCATTGCCTGTGCTCAAACAGGAACAGGTAAAACTGCGGCTTATGTCCTTCCTATATTACATCACATTCTAACCAGTGATTTAAATGAGAATGTTATCAAAGCCCTTATAATTGCACCAACCCGCGAATTAGCTTTGCAGATTGACCAACAGTTAGAAGGTTTTTCTTATTTCGCCGGCATCAGCTCAATAGCTGTCTATGGTGGCGGTTCCGGTAGTGATTTTGAACTTGAGAAAAAAGCTATAAAAACCGGAACGGGTGTCGTAGTTGCAACCCCTGGCAGGCTTATTTCTCATCTTAACTTAGGTTATGTCAATTTGAAAAATCTAAAATTTTTTGTACTCGACGAAGCTGACCGGATGTTGGATATGGGTTTTTTACCTGCTATTCAACAAATTGTAAGTTATCTGCCATCAAAACGTCAAACGTTAATGTTTTCGGCAACAATGCCCAAAGAAATTAGGACTCTGGCCAAAAAGATAATGCACAATCCAAAAGAGATCACATTAGAGCTTGCCAAACCACCCGAAAAAGTTTTACAAGCAGCCTATTTTGTTAGAAAAGAATTGAAAACACCACTGCTTAAACATTTGATTCAAGATAAAGATCTGCCATCTATTTTGATTTTTGTCGCAACTAAAAACGGAGTAAAAGAGTTGGAAAAAGAGCTTGCAAATAGCAAGTTTGATGTAAAGGCCATACATTCCGACCTGGATCAACAGCAACGTAATGAAACTTTGCGTCTTTTCCGTAATAAAGAGGTACAAATACTTGTGTCAACAGATATTGTATCGCGCGGGATTGATATCGAAGATATTAGCCTTGTTATTAATTATAATGTGCCTCAAAATGCTGAGGACTACGTACACAGAGTAGGAAGAACGGCTCGTTCAGAAAAAACCGGAATGGCTATCACTTTTGTTAATAATGCTGAGATTAAAAGCTTTAAACGAATTGAGCAATTGATAGCTAAAGAAATTTTTATAGCGCCCTTGCCCGATGTTCTTAATGAGAAAAATAAAGAAAGAAATAGAGGTGAAAAATTAAAAAAAGCGAAATTATCAATACCAAAGAGAGGAAGCTACTATAAAAGAAAATCACGCAAATCCGATAAAAAGTAGTTTTCAGAACGAATTTTAAAAAAATTACAATGATCATTGATTTGTACTTAACACATTTATATCATGATTATTTATCAAAACAGTGATAAAGTATAGATATTAAATCATGCGTTATTTGCAATAAACCGAAAAAAA
>JAAYWF010000144.1 GCA_012516825.1 Lentimicrobium sp.
CGTAAACTACTTGATGGAGCAAAGTCGGTGATAGTTTTTTTATACAACTATTTCCCCGAAAAGCCACTATCCGAAATAGATAATTTTATAATCAGTAAATATGCTTATGGACAAGATTATCATCATGTGATCAAGGATAAGCTTTACCTTATGATAAAGAAAATCAGCGATTTAGTGGGAGATATCAATGCTCGTCCTTTTGTTGACTCAGCTCCGGTGCTCGAACGCTCCTGGGCCGAAAAGGCAGGATTAGGTTGGATTGGGAAAAATGCAAGCTTCATTGTGCCAAAAAAGGGATCGTTTTTTTTTATCGCCGAAATCATCACCGATCTTGAATTAAACTATGATTTTCCACGAAACAATGATTTTTGTGGTAATTGCACTCTCTGTATTGATGCATGTCCGACACAAGCTATTGTCGCTCCACGAATTGTGGATGCACGAAAATGTATATCTTATCTTACCATTGAACTGAAAGATGAAATACCCGAGGAGTTTAGAGGAGCGTTAAACGATCGGATTTTTGGATGCGATATCTGTCAAGATGTTTGCCCATGGACAAGATTTTCGAAAGCACATAGCGAGCCGCTCTTTACTCCAAATGCCGATCTGAAGAAAATGAAAAAAGATGATTGGGAAGCCTTAACGCCTGATGTTTTTAACTCTATCTTCCGGAAATCAGCGGTTAAAAGGGCTAAATATACAGGTCTTATGAGGAACATTCGTTTTGTGGGTACGGATAAAAATACCTGATCAAAGTCTATTTTCGATTTTTAATTCTTTAGCTTTTTAATTACACTAAGACCGAATCGAAAGAGCGGATTTAGCTTGTTGAGATATAAATGCGGATAGGTTATTTGTGTTGCTCCAAAGCTTTTGTAGAATCTGGCAAGTCCCGGATCGTTAGAGCCTTCAAAGTCGAGTGTGATGTGCGAATGAGCATGCTTTTGTATGAAATAGTCAATTACAAGAGGCATAGCGCCCGTCTCTTTGGCAGTATCGTTGGTAGCCGAAAAATAAAAGATAGCTTTTCGATTGCTGAAAACGAAAAATGCACCTGCACAAAGACTGTTGGTTTCGTCGTAAGCGCCAATAACAGAAGCGGTATTTTTATAAACCATTACATTAATTAACCGTCGAAGAAGATCATAATGGTAATTGGTTAAGTGTTTCAGCTCTTTCCCTTTGTTTTCCTTGAATATGGTAATCAACTCTTCCGGCCTGACATGTTCGGAAATGGAAAGCTTGGATTGTCTGGCTTTTTTGAGGTTTCGTTTAAGGTTGTTGGAGTAATTTTTTGTAATAGTATCATAATCGCTGATCAGATCAAGCTCGTGAGTTAACCATGGGGTGAAACCTGTAGTCTGAGAATCGGGCTTATTATATGTGTTGAGATTAATCTCAATAAGTTTGTATTTACTTGGTATTGCTTTAATAAAATCGTTTACAACTTGGGAAGTTAGGTGTGATGTTGAAAAAATACCGAGCTGCTGAGTAAAAGGAGGTTGAAACAAATAATTAATATTCGCTTTTTTGCCTGGCGTAAGTGGCATTACCCTTTTGTAATCGCCTTCTACAAGGGCTTCCCATCTATTATTTACTATATCGAGGTACCACGAAAAAGCATAAATCATCCCATTTACAGAGTGGCTAATGCATTGATCCCACTTATCTACGTCAATTTCATCTTGCCTTAGGTATTTGATCATAAGGTTTTGGGTTATCACTTACGGCGTCAAAGTTAATAAACCATGGTTAATCAATAGAAAATCTTTCAGGATCGTATGTCGGTTTTATAAATCCAATCCCGATTTTGCGTTTTTTTAGAGTAATCTTAATTGTGCAGATTAACAATGCATAACCGCTGTAAACAGTTACAAATGTGTAATTTGACAAAAATATATTGGCGGAAGTCGTTTTTATAAAAACTAAAATATTTTTACTTTCGCCAAAAAAATACTATGATGATTAAGTTGCTAACGGTTATTGGTGCCAGACCCCAAATTATAAAAGCTGCCGCATTGAGCAGAGCTATCCGAAACAGCTTTACCGATCGGTTACAGGAGATTATCTTACACACAGGCCAGCATTATGATCGGAACATGTCTCAAGTTTTTTTTGACGAACTGGAAATTCCTCATCCTGATTTTAATCTGAACGTTGGATCTGGAGCGCATGGCCAACAAACAGCTTTGATGATCAAAGGCATTGAAGAGCACATTTGTAAAGTAAAACCTCAGTTTATCATTCTTTACGGCGATACAAATTCAACTTTGGCAGGCGCTGTGGCTGCCTCTAAAGCAGGTGTTGATGTGGTGCATATCGAAGCAGGATTAAGATCGTTCAATAAAAGGATGCCTGAGGAGGTAAATCGAATAGTTTGTGATCATGTTTCAACACTACTTTTTACGCCTACGATTGCCGGATATCAAAACTTGCTAAGAGAAGGTTTTTCGGATAATAACTCACAGCCTTTTAATATTGACAATCCAGGTCTTTTTCACTGTGGCGATATAATGTATGATAATAGTCTATATTTCACCACACTTGCAGAAAAGAAGTCTGATATTTTAAAAAAACACAACTTACAGCCTCAAGAGTTTGTTTTGGTAACAATACACCGAGACCTTAACACCGATAATCCGATTCGGCTTACCGCGATTTTTGAAACATTGAATAAGCTGGCGTATAGTTATAAAATAGATTTTATCTTACCGCTTCACCCCCGCACTGCTAAGATGATAAACGAGCTTTTAGCAAAAGAGTTGATTGCGCAAATAACCAAAAATCGCTATATAAAAATTATCCAGCCTGTATCCTTTCTTGAGATGATAATGCTGGAAAAAGCTGCCCGCATGATAATCACTGATTCGGGGGGAGTGCAGAAAGAGGCCTATTTTTTTAAAAAACCTTCTATCATCCTTCGGCCGGAAACAGAATGGATAGAGATCGTTGAAAACAAGGT
Organism: Lentimicrobium sp.; assembly: GCA_012516825.1. Classification (GTDB taxonomy): domain Bacteria; phylum Bacteroidota; class Bacteroidia; order Bacteroidales; family 4484-276; genus RZYY01. The sequence continues at coordinate 2,966 of JAAYWF010000144.1, forward strand.
GGGAATATTAGCCAATGCTGATCCTGAAAAGATTGAAAATGCATTTCTTAACTTTATGAAATCAGGAAATCTTGATTTCCCACCGTTATTCGGTGACGGAAAGGCTGCAGAGTTTATTTGTAATTTGCTTATAGAGACCTATCAGTTTAAAATAAAAAGTAATTCATGAAAAAAGTATTAGTGTTTGGAGCTGGTTTGATAGGAGCGCCGATAGCTTTTGATCTGGCTGCTGATGATGAATTTGATGTAACCGTAGTTGATGTTAGTAAGATAAATCTGACCAAGTTTGATGGATGCCGAAAGATAAAAACCTGGCAGAGGGATTTGTCCGACACCAACGAGGTTGCTCGAATAGTCAAAGGGTTCGATTTTGTGCTTTCGGCTGTGCCTGGATATATGGGGTTTAATACTTTGAAAGCTGTCATTGAGGCAGGGAAAGATGTAGTTGACATATCTTTTTTCTCGGAAGACCCTTTCGATCTCAATCAATTGGCGATAGAGAAAGGAGTTGTTGCTATTGCCGATATGGGGGTAGCTCCGGGTATGAGCAATGTTTTAGTTGGTCATGCATGTTCGGAATTGGAGGAGCCCACTAATGTTAAGATTTACGTTGGCGGACTACCGCGTATAAGAGAATGGCCCTACGAGTACAAGGCAGTATTCTCACCTGTTGATGTGATTGAGGAATACACAAGGCCAGCCCGGTTTGTCGAAAATGGAAATTGTATTATCAAACCGGCGCTTTCCGATCCTGAATTGCTTGACTTCCCGTGTATTGGTACCCTTGAAGCTTTTAACAGCGATGGCCTGCGATCGTTGATAAAGACGATAAAATGCTCAAACATGATTGAAAAAACCCTACGCTATAAAGGACATATTGAAATTATAAAAGTTTTACGCGATACTGGATTTTTTGATAAAAAACCAATAGACCTGAACGGAACTAAGATAAGCCCTTTGGAGTTTACCTCTAAAATTTTGTTCCCGAAATGGAAACTTAATGAGGGTGATGAAGATTTAACGGTAATGCGGATTATTGTTGAAGGCGTCCAAAAAAATAAATCTATCCGTTATACTTACGATCTTTTAGACTACTACAATACTCAAACCTGTGTTCATTCAATGGCACGAACTACAGGTTATGCTGCAACCATGGCCTTGAGAACAATTTCGAATGGACTTTATGAAAGTATAGGTATATCAACGCCTGAATTTTTGGGTAAGGACAAAAATTGTGTTGACTTTATGCTAAATGGTTTGGCACAGCGAGGAATATATTACACCGAAACTATTGAAGAGTTTTAAAAGGAGCGGTGTTGCTGATAAATTCCCATTTTATTCTTTTCTAACCACTTCGATAGTAAAATTTGCCGCTAAGGCCGCTAAAGCGCCAATTGCTGCAAATACCGGCATTATGAAAGCGCCAATCATTCCAATGGTTACGGGAATTTCAAGATAAGTTCTGCCCTCTTCATTCTTTATGATGATACGGTTTACGTTCCCTTCGTGGATTATCTCCCGTATCTTTTTAAGTAGCTCCTCGCCGCTTACTTTAAAGGTATTGGTTTTACTCATGAGTTTAGCTTTAAAACTGAAAAGATAGATATTGTTAATTTTTATAATCGAAATCGTTTGTGGTGTAAACCTGCAAAAGACGACTAATTAATTACCTGCCGAATTATCCAAATAGTTAAAAGGCTTATGAATGAAATACTTAAAGAAAGACCATGTTTTCTTTCGAAGTATTTTTATCGCAATAAAGACAGGTTAAATAAATGCCGTTTTCATTTTTCATTACATCAAATTTGGTAGGTATATTTTCGTGGTTTGTGATACAGTTGGGGTTTACACATTTTACTATTTTTTCAATCTTTTTTGGAATTTCAACCTGTTTTTTTTCCACCACCTTAAAGTCTCTGATCACAATTAGTGTTGCCGAAGGAGCTACGAGAGCAATTTTATTGATCTCATCATCTTTAAAAAATGTATTGCTAACCTTAATAATTCCCTTTTTTCCATATTTTTTACTGTCAAGGTAGGTTCCAACCAACACTTGATTTTCCATTTTGTCGAGCCGGAGTATGCGTGTTGCCCGAAAAACGCTATTGGCAGGAATATGGTCAATCACGGTGCCATTTTCTATGGCCGATACTTTTAATTCTTTTCTTTGATTACTGTATTCCATATATTTTTCTATTAAAGAGTATTACAATTTATTTAACACCAAGTATTGCAGCAAGAAGCGCCTGCCTTACGAAAACGCCGTTGAGGGCCTGTTGGAAGTAATAGGCCTTTGGGTTATTATCCACATCTAATGCTATCTCGTTGACACGTGGCAATGGGTGCAGTATGCGCATATTTTCTTTGGTATTGATTAGCATTGAGTTGTTAAGGTTATAAGCGTTTTTCACCTTTTCGTATTCTATCGGGTCGCTGAATCGTTCGCGTTGAATACGTGTCATGTAAATGATATCGGCTTGTGGGATGCCATCAAGCAGATCGGTGTACTGGAAATAGCTAAGTTGTTTCTCCTTGATATGTCTTTTTACATAACTTGGTAGCTTTAGCTCAACAGGGGAGACTAAGTGAAAGGTAGTGTTGAACTGGGTAAGCGCTATCGTTAGCGAATGTACCGTGCGTCCATATTTCAGATCGCCGACAAATGTAATGTTGAGATTGTCCAATCGTCCCTGTGTTTTTAATATGGAATACATATCGAGTAGGGTTTGGGTAGGATGTTGGTTAGCCCCATCGCCGGCATTGATTACCGGTATTGGCGAGATTTCGGCAGCAAAACGAGCGCTCCCGTCGTTAGGATGACGTATCACGATGATATCGGCATAATTGCTGACTGTCAGGATCGTGTCTTTTAAGGATTCTCCTTTTGTAACACTGCTTGTGGCTAATGAAGAAAACCCAATGACTTTAGCCCCCAAGCGCGAAGCAGCGTTTTCAAAACTAAGTTTAGTACGTGTTGATGGCTCGAAAAAGAGTGTAGCGACAACAAAACCCTCGAGAATCTTTTGAGTGGGATTTTTTTCAAACTCGGCTGCAAGCGTCAGGATCTTAAGTTGTTCATCTAACGAAAAATCATTGATCGAGAGTAAACTTCTGTTTTTCATTGACTTGAGAAAATTATTTTAAAAATGATATATATAAATAAAAAAAAAGAAGTACCCCGAGAAGGAAGTACTTCTTAAACGGAGAACACAAAGTAAACTCGCATATAAAAGTGAACATTTGTGCCTTTTTGAAAAAACAAAATTAAAAATAAATCAATGGCGGGGAAGAATATTTTTTAATATTTTATTAACACACGCTTGCATGCCAGTCCTAATCAATTAATTGAAAGTTTTTATGGGATTGACTATTGACTTACTAAGGCTAATCCTGATTTAGTGTAACTCTTCTTGAACTGTCCGAACACTTAACCATGTAAGTATTGTCAAATGCTTGATCTGAATTAAAAATATATTTTTGCTAAATGATTCCTATAGACAATACTATCGTATCTGATAATCTTGCAGAGATTAAGTTTGTTTGCGATCTTAAAAAATGCAAAGGAGCTTGTTGCGTTGAGGGTGATTTCGGTGCGCCGTTACTTGAGGAAGAAATCGGGTTGATTGAAGATGATATTGAAGTCATTAAACCCTTTATGACAGAGGCCGGAATCAAAACTATTGATTTGTATGGCGTATTTGATTATGACTTTTCAGGTGAGTTCGTTACGCCGTTAGTTAATGGCTGTGAATGTGCTTTTGCCAATTTTACCGATGACATTGCCTGGTGTGCTATTGAGAAGGCGTATGAGGCTGGGGTAACAAGATTTAGAAAACCTGTGTCGTGTCATCTTTATCCGGTACGTATCAGCACACGTCAATCTTTTGATGCTGTAAATTACCATGAGTGGGGAATCTGTCGTCCGGCATTGATTAATGGCAAACGACTTGGAATACCGCTTTATAAATTTTTAAAAGAGGCTCTTATTCGCCGCTATGGAAAAACCTGGTATTCAAAACTTGAGAAG
>JAAYWF010000018.1 GCA_012516825.1 Lentimicrobium sp.
ACGTAACTTGGTGAGTAAATTTAATTTGTTATATACCCACGCTCTTAAATAAATGGCCATAAGTCGTTTGAAAAATACACTTCTGATATCTGGCTTGGTTCTTATGATGATAGCATCTTGCCAGAAAGATGAAAAAATAAATAGTAGCCCTTCGGTAAAACTCTCTTTTAGCGCCGACACCATTATTTTTGATACTGTTTTTACCACTATCGGTTCGATAACCAAGGAAATAAGCGTTTACAATAAGGAGTCGGAAAAAATTGTCATCTCTTCTATCAATCTTGCCGGAGGTAACAATTCGAGATATTCTATTAATGTTGACGGGGTACCGGGTACGCACTTCAACGATGTCGAAATTGGGCCTAATGACAGTATTTTTGTTTTTGCCAGAGTGAACATTAATCCCGGTGATGCTGATCTGCCATTTATTGTAACAGATTCTATTGTTTTTGAAACAAATGGTAATATTCAGGATGTTGACCTTGTAGCATGGGGGCAAAATGCAAATTTTATACTTTGGGATACAGACCGGCCAGGGCTGCCCAAATATAAGATTGTAGCTGCTGAAGGAGTTGATACAACGTGGACGAAATCTCTGCCGATAGTTGTGTATGGCTATGCAGTTGTTGATTCAACCGGTTCCCTTACAATTGAACCAGGAACAAAAGTCCATTTTCATTCCGGATCAGGACTTTGGATTTATAAAGGCGGCTCGTTAAAAGTATTAGGTACATTAGAAGAACCTGTCTATTTTCAAAGCGACCGATTGGATGGTTTTTATCAATACCTGCCAGGGCAATGGGATAGAATTTGGATAAATGAAGGTGCAGTTGACAATGTAATTGAATATGCCGTAATAAGAAATGGCTTTATTGGACTTCAACTAGAAACATTACAGGAATATATGGGTAATCAGCTCTTTTTGAATAATACCATCATCGAGAATATGTCAGGCGCCGGGATCCTTACAAGATTTTACCTTGTGGCATCCCACAACTGTGTTTTCGCCAATTGCGGTCAGTATGCTTTAGCGCTCACTCTTGGTGGCAGCTATGATTTCCGACATGTTACAATAGGTAATTACTGGAATTATACCGTTCGTACAACGCCTTCGATTTATGTCAATAACTATTATTTAGATCAAAATAATCAGGCGGTCGAGTTCCCATTTAATGGAAATTTTGCTAATTCCATAATTTATGGAAATCAACGAGAAGAGATTGTAGTTGATGATATGGGAAATGATTTTACTCTGAAATTCGACCACTGTTTGCTCAAAACCGAGAAAGATATTAATGAATCTGAAATATTTATCAATTCATTAAAAAATCAGGATCCTTTGTTTGTTGATTACACCGTAAATGACCTTCAACTCGATAGCATTTCGCCTGCTCGTGATATCGGTAAGATAGAAATCGCCAATACCGTCCCTACCGATTTAAAGGGAGTTGACCGCTTGGAAAGCCCTGATATTGGAGCGTATGAATGGATTCCGGTAATTGAGATAAAAAAGAGGTAAAACTAACTTTAGTTAATGATGAGACGTAGTATTAACATACTAAAAATCAATCCAAAATTAGTCTTAATTGTTTGCCTGGTTCCAGTTTTTTTCCTCAGCCTTTCTTGCAAAACTTACAAGACTTTTAAAATCAATGTGCTGGAACCAGCCGAAATTATTGTCCCACAAAATATTAAACATATTTTAATTGCACCTAATAATAAGCTTCACAGCAATGGCCTTACTTACGAATTTTATGATGAAAAATATATTGATACTTCCTTCAATCAAAAAGAGTATATCGGAGCAACAATCGAGACTCTTGCCGATATGATTTCGTATAACCCAAGATTCACCACTACCACTATTGAAAGTTTGGAGATTGCTTTACCTGTGCTCCCCGAAGAGATTACCAATAGAGATGTTAATTACTTGAAGCAATTATGCGAAGAGCATCAGGCTGATGCTATTGTAATTCTTGCTAAGACTGAAAAACAGGTTGGATATTCAAAATATTACGGTCATTTTGGAGGGTATTTTAGCATGATTACCATTATCTATAATACACGCTGGATGTTTATAAATCCTTTTGCACCCATAATGATTGATCATAAAAATATTAGAGACACTCTCTATTACCGTGTCGGTGGAATTTACGGAACACTAGACCCTGAGTTTTATCAATTTGTTGGAGAGTTGATGATGGAAACAACTGATTATGTAGCTTCTGATTATGGCATGAGGATAACCCCGCATTTTGCAGAGACGCAACGCATTGTATTTAATAAGGGAGATAAATATCTGAAAAAAGGATTTAGCGAGGCTGAAAGTGGGAATTGGGTTAAAGCATCAGAAATATGGCAGAAAACCCTTAGTTACAATAATCCGGTAATTGTCTCTCGAGGAGCTTTTAATATTGCACTTTCCAATGAAATGGAAGGCAACTTAAAACTTGCAGCCGATTGGGCAGAAGTGTCGTACGACATATTCCCTGACATAATCAACAAAACCTATTTAGATATCCTTCAGGAACGAATTAGGCAGCAGGATGATTTGATGAAACAGATGGATGGACCTTAACTTGAAAGGCAATTTTTAATTATTGATACACTTTATTGATTTATAACAAAGTACTAATCCCTCATTGTCTCTTCCACTTCATCAATTGTAATTGGAACGCGTTTTCCAATCAGTTTACAACCATGTTCGGTTACAAGTAAGTCATCCTCTAATCTTATACCTCCAAAGCCAATGTATTCCTCAACTTTAGCATAATTTATAAAATCGGTAAATTTATTTTCGCTTTTCCAAAGGCTTATTAGTTCGGGGATAAAATAAATGCCTGGCTCGTTGGTTAGCACAAAACCGGTTTTAAGCCTACGTCCAAGCCTCAGATAAGCTATACCAAATTGATCGCTACGTTTAACTTCTTCGTCATAGCCGACATAGTCTTCGCCAAGATCTTCCATGTCGTGAACATCAAGCCCCATCATGTGCCCCAGACCATGTGGAAAAAACATTGCATGAGCTCCATTGCGTACAGCTTCTTCCACATCACCTTTCATTAGCCCAAGGTTTTTTAAACCTGATGCGATCACTTTGGAAGCAAGCAAATGTACACTCTTGTAAGTGATTCCTGGTTTAACCGCAGCTGTAGCAGCATTATTGGCATCAAGCACTATCTGATAAATATCGCGCTGACGCTGCGAAAATTTTCCACCAACAGGCACAGTTCGTGTAAAATCACTCGAATAGCGCAATACAGTTTCAGCCCCTGCATCGGTTACCATCAATCTGCCCTTTTCTAAAACCTGACTATGATCATGGTTGTGTAACGTCTGTCCATTTTGTGATAAGATGATTGGGAAAGAGACACCGGCCCCTTGTGAAAGTGCAATGCCCTCGATAGCGCCGGCAATCTCGCGCTCATAAATCCCAGGCTTAGCCATTTTCATGGAGGTTACATGCATCTGATAGCCTATAGCTGCAGCCTTCTCCAACTCCTCAATTTCATACTTATCCTTTACGCTACGCAAATTCACAACAGCTTTGATCAATGCTACTGATGCACGCTCTTTCTGTTTCGAAATAGCGATGCCTAAGAGAGATTCGAGTAAAATCTTATTGTCATGACGATATTGCGGTAGGAAATGGATCTCCCTGCCTTTTTGTAAAGCGCTTTTTAAAAACTGTTCTAGATTTTTAAAAGGCTCAACATGGGTTATTCCTGCCTTAAGAGCGTTATCGGTCATTTTGGGCTGTGGCCCCATCCAGATGATATCCTCCATATCTACATCATTTCCAAAAATGATCTCTTTTTCTTCGTCAAAATCTATGACGCCTGCTAAACCTGGCATATCGAGGCCGAAGAAATATAAAAATGTGCTGTCCTGCCGGTAAGCGTAAGTATTCGCAGCATAATTCATCGGTGATTCTTCGTTGCCGAAAAAAAGAGCAATACCTTTGAGGTTTTGGCTATAAAGAGCGGTACGTCTCTGTTTGTAAACTTCTGGTTTAAACATTTGTAGAAAAATTATTTGAGTAATAGTGAAAAAAGTAAATTATTGCAAAAATAAGCATTATAGGGTAGGTGGTTATTTTTAAAAGAGGTATTTGGGGTTTTGAGTTTCATGAAAATTAATTTGAGAAAGTTTTAGCAAAGCGATCAAGTTTCTCAAAACTTTATGAGTTAGGCATTTCCATCACATCGAAGTATCCTTTCTTATCAAGACACTCCGATATTCTCTTTTTAAATTTCCAGCATGTCATTTGGCGGATTTTAAGCATACGTGAAAGATCATAAGTGGATATGTCAGGTTGATTACAGACGATATAAGCTATTTTGAAAGCTTCGTTCAACGGAATTTTACAACGATGAAAGATGGTGTTCGCAGTAGCCGATTCATCATGTTTGCAGCGTGTACAACGCCGTGAATGGAGCGTTTTTCCAAAACAATAATTTGTGTTGCCGCATTTTCGGCAGATATAGCCATCTTTCCACTTTTCGGCAGCCAATAATTCGAGACATTGGTCAACATTTTGAAAAGCGGACTCTAAATCAATATTACCAATTTGCGAAAAAATATTACTCATGCGCTTTGTTGATAATTAATCATTTATGGTTTTAAATAGTAAAATCAAAAAACCATAATGAACTTTTTCTTGCAAAAATAGTTAAAAAGTGATACTAAAGCGATTTAAAATAAAAAAGAATTACTTTTGCAGCGATTTTTAAATGAAATATTAACCACTAAATAGTTAACAGACTATGAATAAATTATTTTTATCGGTGTTTCCTGTTATTTTATTGGCCTTTACTGTTTCAGGGTGTAACTCTACTTCGGGTAATGAAGGCAGTAATCTTACCGGAGATGAAAAATCATCAGCCAAGATTGAGTTTTTAACCAAAGAGACGTTTAAACAAAAAGTATGGGATTACGAGAAGAATCAACAAACCTGGGTGTATGAAGGCAAACTTCCTGCTATTATTGATTTTTATGCCGACTGGTGTCGTCCTTGCCGAATGGTAGCGCCTATCTTGGACGAGTTGGCCGAAGATTATAAAGGTAAAGTGGTGATCTATAAAATTAATACTCAAGTTGAGAAAGAGCTTGCAGCTATTTTCAAGATTCAGAGCATTCCCTCTTTTCTTTATATACCTGTGCAAGGGCAGCCTCAAATGGATAAAGGGCTGAAAGATAAAGCTGCTTTCGAAAAAATAATCGCCGAGGTACTTTTAAAAAATAATTAATTAAAATTTTGATAATCAATATAAAAACTATAAAATGGAACATTTAACTAAAGAGACATTCCTTACCAAAGTTTTTAATTACGAAAAAAACAAGGAGTGGAAATTTGAAGGCAGTTTGCCATGTTTGATTGATTTTTATGCTGACTGGTGTGCTCCATGTCGTATGGTTGCTCCTGTGTTGGAAGAGCTTGCAAAAGAGTATGCAGGTAAGATTAATATTTATAAAATTGATACTGAGGATCAGCAAGAGTTGGCTGCTATATTTGGAATTCGCAGTATCCCTTCGTTGCTATTTTGCCCCTTGAATGAACCCCCGCAGATGGCACAGGGCGCCTTGCCAAAAAATACATTGAAACAGGTAATAGATGATGTATTACTAAAGAAAGAGACCTTAGAAGCAAAGAAGTAAAAAATTGCATCTATTTAAAAAAAAGGCTGACCTGAAGCGATCAGCCTTTTTCTTTTTAGTGCGGATGAAGGGACTCGAACCCCCACGCCTCGCGGCGCCAGATTCTAAGTCTGGAGCGTCTACCACTTCCGCCACATCCGCATTTGAAACCACAAAAAT
>JAAYWF010000145.1 GCA_012516825.1 Lentimicrobium sp.
GAAATTTAACGGATTTTTTGCCTATTAATGAATAAAATGGAATAGTTCTGATTAAATTAATTCCTAAACTGTTGCAACCTGTTTTTTTTGATTTAATTAAGTCTGCGAAATCTTTATTTTATCGAAAATTGTTTTCACGAAAGGGGGTAGATTATTTCGATTTATAAAACCTGAGTTTATCCTGAATTAATCAATTGTCTTGTGTCTTGTTCACTAACTCTTTAGTAGATAATAATCCGCAGGCTGCCCAAATATCTTGACCGCGGGAAGCACGGATTGTTGTACGTATCCCCTTTTTGTTAAGTGCAATCATAAATTTTTCAATAGTACGCTCATCTAACCCACGAAGTGTTGTGTTGGGTATTGGATGAAAACGAATGAGATTTATACGGCAGCGGATACCGTTTAGGATGCGAGCAAGCTCATTTACATGGCGCTGTGTATCGTTAAGGTCCTTGAACATTATATATTCGAATGATATACGCCGTTGCCGATTGAGATCAAAGCCTCGAAGTGTGGTAAGTACTTCGTTTAGAGAAAATACATTTTCGATGGGCATTAGCTTTTTACGTTCTTCTTCAAATGGTGAATGTAGGCTGATGGCAAGATGGCATTGGCTGTCGCTGATAAACCGTTTTATGGCTGGAACAATTCCAATGGTTGATACAGTAATTCGTTTCGGACTCCATCCATAGCCCCAATCGGAAGTTAAGATTTCGAGGCTTTTCATAACTTCATCCATGTTGTCAAAAGGCTCTCCCATGCCCATATATACAATGTTGGAAAGACTTTTTCTTTCAGGGATGCTACGAATCTGATTTAGAATCTGGCCGGCGGTTAGGTTAGACTGAAACCCCTGCTTGCCTGTCATACAAAAAAGGCAACCCATCTTACAGCCTACCTGCGATGATACGCAAAGTGTGTTTCGTGTCTCTTCCGGAATATAGGCAGCTTCAATATATTTGAAACGGGCAACTTCGAAAAGGTATTTTTTTGTTCCATCAGCTGAAATTTGTACTTTCGAAGGTGCAATCAGTCCCAAATCGAAATTTGCTTCGAGCTTTTTTCTGTTGTTTAAAGAGATATTGGTCATTTCGGAAAAGGAAACGACCTCTTTTTGGTAAATCCAATCTGCTATTTGCACAGCAGTGTAAACGGGGAGCTCTAACTGTGATACAATCTCACGTAATTCGTTAAGCGTTTTTCCAAAAAGCTGAGGTTTAATATTCATGTTAGATTAAAAATAAATTTCAGCAATTATGTTTTCTAAAGAAATACCCTTTTTAATCAGCGCATCTATGGTGCCAATTACCATTTCAGGGCTTCCGCAAAGGTAATATCTTCTGTCATCGGGTAATATACTTTGCTCGCTGATCCATTTATTGATTTTTCCGAAAAAGATACCATTAACATGTTCTTGTGTACAACATCGTATGTAATTATTACCTAAAGGTTTAAATTCATCTTCAAAATAAAATGAATGAAGAAAACGTCCGCTATGAATTAGTATTTTATCTTTTTTTAATCCTGATCTCCACATCGAAACAAAAGGCGCGATTCCGGTACCGGCTGCTATCCATACTGCCGGTTTAGCTGTACCGTAAAAGTTACCGGTAGGTAAAGAGCAAAATAGCGTATCTCCTGGCTTTAGTTTTGCAAGGGCTGGAGTTAGGATTCCGCTTGGTTTAAGGTCAAATAATATTTTTACCTCAGCCTCTAACATTCCACTTGCTATACTGTAATAGCGATATTGATCAGCAGGATTCATTGCAAGAGCTACCACCTGCCCGGGTACAAAAGAAAAGCTGCGGTTGAAACTAAGTAAAAATACATTCGGAGCGATCTCAATTAATTGTGTAACCTTAATTGGATGAAGATCAAGCTTTTTTGAGCCGGTGAAGTCAAGCATTGGCATTAGAGGTGATAGCTAATGTATGTATATAACCCCTTAGTTGAGTTTTTGTTTGCGTTGAACGAAAGATAGCTGAGCATGTCAACAGGAGAATACCTACACTTGTGAGGTGGGGAAAGTTTGCGTAAAGTAGAAGTTATTTTATAACTATGCTTTAAAATTCGATGATATAATTATAGCTTACTTTTTCGGGCTTGGCCTTTTCCGGTGAAGTTTTAGGTTTTATTTCCTTTTTAACCTCATATTTTATTTCAACCGGAACTTTTTGAGGAAGTTTGAAATTTATTCTTGTTTTCATTGCTGCAGTTACTCTTAAACCACGGTTTTTGGCCTTTTCATATTTTAACAGCCATATCAACCTGAGAGCCTCTTCATCACAGCCATAGCCTAACCCATGAATAACTTTGGCTTCAACAACTTTTCCCAAACCATTTACGCGATATTTTATATGTACTGCTCCTTCAATTTTATTCTTAAGAGCTTCAGGAGGGTATTTTAGGTTCTTTCGGATAAACTCTTGAAAAGCTGCTTTACCTCCAGGATATTTAGGAAGTTTGATAAATTTTTTATCCTTTTTAGGCTCGCTCATTTTTCTGATTTGATAATAATACCAATTATTAATTTATTATTAAACAACGCTATGTTTTTTTTAATTGTGCGGGGCTGATTGTTGAATATTTTTACTTAATGTTATGCAATTGAAAGAGAAAACATATTTTACCATCGGTTGACATACGCAAAAATAGTACATTTTCCGAGTCAACATGCAAACATATAGCAATTTAGTTATTTTTGCTACTCCTTTGATGTAGATGAAAAGTATTTTCAGTTGATTAATCATACAAAAACCTATGATTGATTTTTCTGTAACCAATGAACACCTCGGTATAATTGATAAATATTGTGGTTTTGTCAACTGCTGGTTAGTTCCAAATCATTTGAATTATGACGAAGGCCGGATGAATGGTTCGAAGGGCAAGGAGGATGGCGGTCACGGCCAGTCTTTGCTTAATGACGCGTTGGCTTTAGAAGAATTAGGTTCCAACTGCACAGGGATAGACATTTGTATTGATGCCAATACTCCGGCCTTTACCCCTCTATATGTTGCGGTTTTTGATACGCTTAAAAATAAAAATTAAATAATGATTTCGATAATTGTTGCGATTGCCGAAAATTATGCAATAGGAAAAGATAACCGTCTTTTATGGCATATTTCGGAAGATTTGAAACGTTTTAAACGATTAACCACGGGCAACACGATCATCATGGGCAGGAAAACCTGGTTGTCGTTGCCTAAGCGTCCACTACCGAATCGGTTGAATGTTGTATTGACTAAAAACCCGAAGAAGTGTTCTGAAGGCTGTGTGATGGTTGATTCCATTGAGGCAGCGCTTGAGATTTGCTCTCAGGCCAAAGAGTGTTTTATTATCGGAGGCGAGACTGTCTATAGGCAAATGATGCCCTTAGCTGACCGACTATATGTTACCAGAATAAACAAGAGTTTTGAGGCAGATACTTTTTTTCCGGAGATAAGCCCGGAACTTTGGAAGTTGACATACCTGTCGGAGTGGAAAGAAATGGATGACAAGAGCTTTAGTTACAGATTTGAAATATGGGATAAAAAGGAAGATTAATTTTTTTAATTAGGTATCCTTTAACTCTTTTCATCCGGAATTTAGGAGCTACAATCTTCGATCAAGCAAATTGGTGAGTCTATCTTAATACAATCCTCCCCAATTCATTAGAAACCATGCTTATTTTCTTTCTCAGCTTCAATTGAGCATCCATGAGGATATCAAGATTCTCTTGACTGGTTTCGTTCTGCATTTGCTTAAGATTGTCTTCATATTTTGATTCGAGAACCCGTAACTTGAATGAAAGGATAGCATGGGTAACTGAGAGTTTTAATATCTCCTCTTCAATATTTACTTTTATTTTTACTTTTTCCCAGTTTCCCAGTTCATATTTTTGAGCAAGCAAGTTGGTGGCCATTGTGGATATTTGCTTATCAGAATGATGAAGATAGAAGCTTTCGGCCGGTATCGTTCCGCTTTCAATTTGTTCGGAAGCCGAGTGAAGTACCCTTTGATACAACTCATTTTTCATTCTGATTTCATCATTTTCAAGATCTTTTATAATAAACAATGCAATACTTACTTCGAAGGTTTGTACCTCTTCATCTTCTGTCATAGTTTCAAACACGATATTTCGATTGCCGTATTGCATCAACAGACGTATGATTTCTTTTTCATGATTTTCCGTTGACACTGCCTCTTCCCCGGGGTGTTGTACATCAGGGATAATATATTGTGGCAGATGGGCTAATTCTGATTCGCCATCTTTTTGCTTCTCTTTCAGCTTTTTATCAAACTCCTTTCGCCTGATCTGATTTAATACGTTCATTAACGTTTGCTCGCCGACATCCATTAAGGCTGAACATTCCTTAACATAAACCGATCGGGTGATTTGATCCGGTATCAGTGCAATAGAGCCTACTATCTCTTTTATCAGTGCAGATTTTTTCACCGGGTCGCCGGCTGTTTCTTTGAGTAGTAGATTTGTTTTGAAAATAATAAAGTTTACCGCCTGGCTTTCGAGGAAATCCTGTACCTCACTTGTTGTATGACTTTGCGAAAATGAATCCGGATCTTCACCCTCAGGGAAAAAGACAATTTTTACGTTTAGACCTTGTCCAAGAATCATATCTATACCTCTGAATGATGCTTTTATTCCAGCCTCGTCGCCATCGTAAAGTATTGTTATGTTTTTTGTATAGCGGCTTATAAGTCTTATTTGGTCAGTTGTAAGGGATGTGCCGGAGGAAGCAACTACATTTTCAACCTTAGACTGATGTAAGGAGATAACATCAGTATAGCCTTCGACAAGGTAACAGTTGTCGGTAGCAATGATGGCCGATTTTGCTAAATGAATACCATAAAGGATACGGCTTTTATTGTAAATTTCAGATTCTGGCGAGTTGACATATTTCGGAATATTTTTATCGGAAAGCAGAGTACGCCCTCCAAAACCTAAGACTCTTCCCGACAGATTATGAATTGGAAAGACTACCCGCCCACGAAACCGATCGTAACTCTTTTTATCTTTTGTTATGGTAAGACCGGTTTTCTCCAGATATTCAAGTTTAAAGCCTTGTTGTAAAGCATGTGCTGTAAAATTCTCCCACTCGTCAATGCTATAGCCCAATTGAAACTTTTTGATAGTATCTTCTCTGAAACCTCTCTCTTTGAAATAACTTAATCCAATTGATCTTCCTGCATCGGTATTAAAGAGATTATGGATAAAGTATTTGGAAGCAAAATCGTTGACCATAAAAAGAGACTCTTTTTCTTGCTGTTCTTCGATTCTTTCGGCAGTTTGTTCTTCATCTTTTATTTCGATGTTATATTTACGTGCAAGGTATTTAATAGCTTCAGGATAGGTAAAATGCTCATGTTCCATTACAAAGTTCACCGAATCGCCTCCTTTGCCACAACCAAAGCATTTATAAATGCCAAGTCGTGGGGTTACGGTAAATGAAGGGGTCTTTTCGTTATGAAACGGACAAAGACCGATATACGTGGCCCCTCGCTTTTTAAGATTTACAAACTCCATAACAACATCTTCAATGCGCGCGGTGTCAAGAATTTCTTGTATAGTCTCCTTAGGTATCAATTTCGTTTTAATGTTTTAAATTTTACTGTTGTTTTCAATGTAGTGCCATTCTTACTTGAGAAACAAAGTTTTAATAGATTGCTTAGGTTTATAATCTCTTTGCTGCATCAATCTTTATAAAGTTCAAATCGTCTGTTTTTTTCCGAATCTCATACAAAAATAGTAAAACGTTCGGAAGATAAATTTGCTATTTACACTGCTAATTGATCTTGAAATTATCTTTCAGAGTTTTTATGGTCAACTATTGATTTTATGAAAGTGATTCAGATTTTATATTTGTTCAGTACAATTTTTATTAGATGCAATCTAACCGTTTAATTTAGATTTATCAAAAAAAATAGAAATCCTGCACTTGGGAGGTGCAGGATTTCAGCAGTAAATTAATCATTTATGGAGGTGAGAAAAATAACAATTGTTGTTTTTGCAACAAATCTATAAAACAGCTACTTATAGTTTATTGCAAAATAATCCCAACAATTTTCTGTAATATGCATTAAGCCAAAGGCTTTCTGAGTTTATCTTTTTTAATCGAATTCTTTAAGGATATCTTTAACCTTATCGGGCGAAACCCGTCCAAAAGTTTTTGTACCTACAGTTACAACCGGCGACAGTCCGCAAGCTCCAACGCATCGTAAGCAAGTCAATGAAAATTTACCGTCAGGTGTTGATTCCCCAACTTTTATTCCTAATTCTTTTTTGAATTCGTCCAACACTTTTTCAGCGCCACGCACGTAACATGCTGTACCTGTGCATATTGATATTGGATATCTTCCTTTCGGAATCATAGTGAAAAACGAATAGAAAGTTACTACGCCATAGACTTTAGCTACTGAGACATTCATTTCGCGTGCAACAACTTCTTGTACTTCAGCAGGTAGATAGCCGAAAACGCCTTGTGTTTTATGCAATACGTTAATAAGTTCACCAGGCTTGTTGCCAAATGAACTAGCAATCTCTTTTATCTGCTGAACGTCTTTTTCCTTTAGTTTTATTTTTATTGATGACATGATGTTATCTCTTTGAAAGTTATTTTGCGTTTACTCTATAATGATCTCTTTTTTACGATCGAAGTAATGGGTATGTAACAGATTATGCGATTTTTCGCTGAGCGGTTTCCCCAAAAACTCTTCATAAAGACGAATGATGTACGGATTTTCATGGGATTTGCGCAATGTTTTGTTGACATCCTCTTCATAGACAGCTTTTTGTCGAGCTTTTAATATCGAAGTATCACCGTGAATGTAAGGCTGCCCACCCCCGCCAATGCAACCACCCGGGCAAGCCATTATTTCAATGGCGTGATAGGCGCATTTTCCTTCTATTACCTCTTCTAATAGTTTCCTTGCATTACCCAATCCATGAGCAATACCTATATTAAGTTCGAGGCCATTAAAGTCAACCTTTGCTGAACGAATACCCTCCATTCCACGTAGTTGCTTAAAATCAACCTTGTCAAGGTGTTTTTTTGTATAGAGTTCATACGTTGTACGTACTGCAGCTTCTATTACTCCTCCCGTTGTACCGAAAATCACACTGGCACCGGTTGATTCACCAAATGGATTATCAAAATCGCCATCCGGTAAAGCAATGAAATCAATGTTCGCACGTTTGATCAAATTAGCCAATTCTCGGGTTGAAACAGAGTAATCTACGTCAGGATTACCATCAACCGAAAACTCTTCACGAGTACATTCATATTTTTTGGCTACGCAAGGCATTATGGATACAACCACTAAATTTTTACGGTCAACACCAATTTTTTCAGCAAAATAACTTTTTGCTATTGAGCCGAACATTTGTTGTGGTGAGCGGGCTGTTGAAGGAATATCTTTCAATTGTGGGAACTGATGTTCAAAAAACTTAACCCAGGCAGGGCAACACGAGGTCAGGATAGGGAGTTTTACATTTTTGTCGCCGTTTAAAAATTTTGTAAGACGGTCGAGTACTTCGGCACCCTCTTCCATAATGGTGAGGTCAGCGGCAAAGTCGGTATCAAAAACATAGTCGAATCCTAACTCGCGTAGAGCAGAGACAAGTTTTCCTGTGACCAAAGTTCCCGGTTTCATGCCAAAAGCCTCTCCTAAAGCAGCACGAACGGCAGGTGCAGTTTGTACAATGACAGTCTTGCTGGAATCGGCGAGGTCATTTATTAACTGATTGGTGTGATCTACTTCGGTAAGTGCGCCGGTTGGGCAAACATTTACACATTGTCCACAAAATGTACATTCGCTGTGATCGAGATTCATTTCGAAGGCTGGAGCAACTACTGAGGTAAAACCACGGTTTATTGCCGAGAGGACTCCCACTGTCTGCACTTCATTACACATCACTTCGCAGCGGCGACACATAATACATTTATCCACCTCCCGAATGATGGAAGGCGATGTGTCTTCGCGATAAGTTGATTGTTCACCTTGGTATGGAATATCTCTGATACCCATTGTTTGAGCTAACTCCTGCAATTCGCAATTGCCTGATTTTGCACATACTAAACAATCGAAAGGATGATCTGAAAGGATAAGTTGCATCACTGTTTTACGTGCATTTAAAACCCTTATTGAATGGGTATTTACAACCATACCTTCAGCACATTCGGTAGCGCAAGCTGGAGCTAAGTTACGGCGGCCTTCTACTTCTACAACACAAACCCTACAACCTCCTGGTTTATTTTCAATGTTGAAGTCGGACAAATTCATGTAGCATAGCCGTGGGATATGAATTCCGATGCTGTCGGCAGCCTGTAAAATGGTAGTTCCGGGCTTGACTTCTACTGTTTTCTTATCTATGATTAGCTTTATCATATTCAATTTGTACTAAATGATTTGATTAAACAATTTCGATAGCATTAAACTTGCATTTTTCGTAACATGCACCGCATTTGATGCAGGCTGTCTGGTCAATCTCATGAACCTGTTTGCGTTCGCCTTTAATACAGTTAACAGGGCAGTTTCGTGCACACACAGTACAACCTACACAGTTTTCCGGGATCACAACATAGCGCATTAGCGATTTACATACGCTGGCTTTACATTTTTTATCAACAACGTGTTCTACATATTCATCCCAAAAATTATTAATCGTCGAGAGTACTGGATTTGGAGCAGTTTGTCCCAACCCGCAAAGTGAAGTATCTTTAATTACTTTACTTAAGTTTTTCAATTTGTCAAGTGTTTCCATTGTGCCTTCACCTTTAGTGATAGTGTCAAGCATTTCGTAAAGGCGTTTATTTCCGATACGACATGGGCTGCACTTTCCGCATGATTCTTCAACCGTAAAGTCTAGGAAAAACTTAGCTACCGAAACCATACAATCGTCTTCGTCCATAACTATCATACCTCCGGAGCCCATCATCGAGCCAGCTGCAACCAGTGTTTCGTATTCTATCGGTAAGTCAAGGTGTTTCTCAGTAAGGCAACCGCCGGATGGACCTCCTGTTTGAACAGCTTTGAATTTTTTTCCATCTTTAATACCGCCTCCAATTTCAAAAATCACTTCACGTAGTGTGGTTCCCATTGGAATTTCTATTAAACCAACATTGTTGATTTTTCCGGCAAGGGCAAATACTTTGGTACCTTTTGACTTTTCAGTTCCAATGGTCTTGAACCAATCGGCGCCTTTGTTGATAATGATTGGAACGTTTGCAAACGTCTCGACGTTGTTTACATTGGTTGGTTTGCCAAGATAACCTTCTACAGAAGGAAATGGAGGTTTAAAAGTGGGCTCTCCACGTTCTCCTTCCATTGAATGGATAAGCGCTGTTTCCTCACCACAAACAAATGCTCCAGCGCCGTATCTAAGGTCAATATCAAAATTGAAACCTGAATTGAATAGGTTTTTACCTAATAATCCATATTCTCTGGCCTGTTCAATAGCAATTTTCAGGCGATGTATAGCCAGAGGATATTCAGCGCGGATATATATCAGACCTTTGTCGGCTCCGATGGCATAACCACATATTGCCATTGCTTCGAGCACTACGTGCGGGTCTCCTTCGAGGATTGAACGGTCCATGAAAGCTCCCGGGTCGCCTTCGTCGGCGTTACATACCACATATTTCTGGTCGGACTTACTCTTTCGTGTGATCTCCCATTTAAGTCCTGTGGGAAAACCTGCTCCGCCACGGCCGCGCAATTCTGATTTTTTAATCACATCTATCGTAGATTCAGGAGTCATTTCGGTGATTACTTTCCCCAAAGCCTGATATCCATCACGTGCCAGATATTCATCAATGTTTTCCGGGTCAATCAAGCCACAGTTTCGAAGTGCTATTCGAATCTGTTTGCGGTAAAACCCCATGTGTTTGCTATCGGGTACATGCTCTTTTACCTTTGGATCAGTATAGAGCAGGCGTTCAACTTTTCTTCCTTTGAGTACATGCTCTTTTACTATTTCTTCGGCATCTTCGGGCTTCACCTCAACATAAAAGGTATTGTCGGGATGAACTTTTACGATAGGGCCTTTTTCACAAAAACCAAAGCAGCCGGTTGTAACTACTTTAGCTTCATCTTCAAGCCCATTGGTTTTTAGTTCACGTTCGAGCGCCTTTTGCAGCGTAGCGCTTTGCGATGCCCGGCAGCCCGTACCGCAACAAACCAACAAGTGCATTTTAATTTGTTTTGCCATAGTTATATTGCAGAATTTTATTCGTCAATAGTTTCGTAATTCACCGGAATAATTCCTTCAACCAGCTCGCCGTTTTTGATGTACTTCTCGATAATCTCATCGGCCTTTTTGGTATCTACGTATCCAAAAACGATCGGATCTTCATTAGGGCGTTTTACCTCAATGGTAGGCTCGGCAAAACAATACCCCATATCGCCTGTTTGTGTTACCACCGCATCAATACCACGTTTTCCAAGTTCTTCGATCAAATAATCCATAACCTCTTTGGCACCCGAAGCAATCCCGCTGGTGGCCATACCTACTTTAATCTGAACATAGTTTTCTGGATTAATACTTGTCTCACGTAGTTTAAGTTTTTGTTCAAACTCTTCTTTCTTCTTGCGCAGATCAGCAAGTGATTTAATTTTTGTCATGTGTTGATTACCTCCTTTGATTATTTTATAAACAATAATTGGTAACTGCTAAAAAACAGATCATTAGCCTTTTATTATTAGGCCGCTTAGCTATTTTTTTGCGTCTGCAAAATTAGGACTGTTATTTAACCTAACCAAGTTTTATGTGAAAAAAGTAACAGTGTGAAAAAAATAACAATGAATTTAAATTAAGTCTAATTTATTGAATGTTACGAAACTATGATTTAGAGTTGTACTTCAGTCTTTTCAGAGTTTTGTCTAAGTATTTCTCTGTTATATTTTGTTAGAATGAAAAGAAGAGGTTTAAGGAGTTGTTTCATGACAATTTATTGAAAAATACGGATGAATTTTCAAATTAATTAGGGAAATAAAAGCAGTTTATTGATTTCACTCAGTTAATTCGCTTTTTGCTTTTTCAAATTCGGTAATCATCTCACGTATAATTTCACCTGCCGGCATTATACTGTTGATCAAGGCCGATCCTTGTCCGATTTCCAATTCACCTTCGTCGGTATTGCCTTCGAACATTCCAAGCTTTGCCCTTCCTTTTCCTAAATGAGCCTTAAGTTGTTCTATAGTAGCTCCGCTCGCCTGCATTTCATTAATTTCGTTATAAAACTTGTTTTTTATCAGGCGCACCGGAAGTAATCTTTTCAGGGTGAGTTGAGTATCTCCCTCTTTTGCTTCAATAATTTTTTGTTTAAAAATAGGGTGTGCCGATGATTCTGTGGAAACTACAAAACGGCTTCCTACCTGTACGCCTTCGGCGCCTAAAGCGAATGTGGCCAACATTTGCCTTCCTGTGCCAATCCCTCCGGCTGCTATCAGCGGTAGATCCACCGCTTTTCGAATTATCGGTATTAATACTAATGTTGTGGTCTCTTCAATCCCGTTATGTCCTCCTGCTTCAAATCCCTCGGCAACGACAGCGTCAACACCAGCGTCCTGTGCTTTGATTGCAAATTTAGAACTGGCAACAACATGAACAACTTTTATCCCATGTTCTTTGAATATGGGTGTCCAGGTTTTTGGATTGCCTGCAGAGGTGAATACTATTTTTATTTTTTCTTTTAAAACAATTTCCACTATTTTGTCTATTTCCGGGTATAAAAGAGGTATGTTTACTCCAAATGGTTTTTTTGTCGCAGCTTTAGTCTTTTGGATGTGTTCTTTTAAAACATCGGGGTACATCGAACCGGCGCCAATCAAGCCAAGGCCTCCTGCTTCGGAAACGGCGGCAGCGAGCCTCCACCCCGAACACCAGATCATTCCAGCCTGAATAATTGGGTAGCGGATATCGAAAAGTTCTGTTATTCTTGTTTTCATTGCAAAGAGTTATATGAATTTTTTTTAAAATCAATTATTGTTAGGCTAAAATAAGGTGATATTAGCTTGGTCAATCTTATTTGGGATTTTACCAATACTTGATATGTTTTATTCAATAACTATCATCTCATCCAAAAGATGGCGTGCTCCAGCGTATTTATCAATAAGAAAAAGGCAGTATCGCATATCGAGCATAATGTTTCTACACTGTTCAGGATCGAACATCAGGTCGCTCATAGTGCCTTCCCACACTCGGTCGAAGTTGAGACCGACAAGTTGCCCGTTGCCATTAAATACCGGGCTTCCGGAATTGCCTCCTGTTGTATGATTGGAAGCGATAAAGCAAATTGGTAATGTTCCGTTATGCGCATATCTGCCAAAGTCCTTTGTTTGATAAAGTGTTTTCAGCCTGCCATCCACGATGTAATCTTCATTTTTAGGGTCTTCTTTTTCCATAATCCCTTCAATGGTAGTTTGTTTCTCATAAAAAACCGCATCTCGCGGATAAAAAGATTTTACACTACCGTAAGCTACTCTTAATGTTGAA
The DNA here is from genome assembly GCA_012516825.1 of Lentimicrobium sp. Lineage (GTDB taxonomy): Bacteria > Bacteroidota > Bacteroidia > Bacteroidales > 4484-276 > RZYY01. The sequence continues at coordinate 12,494 of JAAYWF010000145.1, forward strand.
TTAGCATCAGGATAAAATCTGCGTTCCGGTTCGAATTCCATTTGAGCCCTCATGTAAAGTCTCATCAGGCTGTCTTTATCGCTATTAGTTTTGGATAGAGCAGGCATCAGTTGGTTACGATAGTGATCCATTAGTCCATTGGCAAGTTGAAAACCAGGATCTTTAATTAATCTCTTCAATCGTGAAAGCTTAAAATTCTCAACAAAAGATATAGCTGTTGTTCTATTGGCAAACATTGATTTTTTAAAAACATAATCGGCATAAAGAGAGATGTCGCCTTTGAACTTTTTATCAATAATATCAAAAACCGCCGGTGATTTTTTGGTTTCGATAGCTTTCCTATAGTTTTGCAGCATAGAGATAAAGATTTGCCTGTCAATAGGCTGATGATAATCTTTGTAAAATGCTAGGAGTTGCTTTTTCGACTTTTCTATCTCCTTCTGAATTTCATCTTGGGTTGTCTCTTCTTTTTCTGAAAGGTTTTTTAATCCGAATGTCATGCGTGCTACCTTGACGATTTCGATATCGAGCCCGGCTTCGAGCAGATAAGAGAATTCAAGTTGAAGCCCGCCCAAAATTTCATAAGTATCTTTAAGCTTTGATAAAATATTGCCATATTTTTCTTTTCTTTCGGCAGACTGGTCAATCCATTGTTGGAAGCGCAATTCATACTCCTTTTTTTTATCAATTCCATTAAGTTTTTGGATTCCGTTATTCTCGCCTATCCATTTTTTCCAGGCATTTGCCAACCCTTTTTGTTTGTTTGAATACTGGAGTTTAACTAATTCATCCTGCGTCATAAATGATTCGTATATATCGAGCTTTTGTCTTCTGAGATTAATACGGGTAGGGTTTTGAATCTGTGTTATCATCTCGATGGCGTACGAGGGCAGGTACTCTTCAGTGCGTCCAGGAAACCCAAAGACGAAAGTAAAATCATTTTCCTCAACGCCTTTAATAGAGATTGGCAATACATAAAGAGGCTTGTATGGTACATTGTCCTCAGAGTACTCTGCAGGCTGGTTATTCTGGTTTGAATATATTCTAAAAAGCGAAAAATCGCCTGTGTGTCTTGGCCACATCCAGTTATCGCTATCTCCACCAAAATTACCAATACTCGAGGGGGGCGCTCCAACTAATCTTATGTCTTTAAAGATTTCATTTACAAAAAGATAATATTGATTTCCATAAAAAAAAGGCTTTACGACTGCTTCGTAATGGGTATCTTTCGTGGCTTCATCTTTAATTTCCTTGATATTTTTTTCTATGATTTCGGCACGGGCTTCTTCTGTAAGGTCATCAGTTACCCCTGATAAAGCGGCGGCAGTAACGTCTTCCATCTTTACCAATCGCGTAACGGTAAGTCCAGGACAATAAAGCTCATCTTGCCGCCCAACTGCCCAAAAGCCATTGGTTAACATATCGTTTTCAATAGTGCTAAGACGTTGAATAGCGCCATATCCGCAATGATGGTTGGTAAGTAATAAACCTTCAGCAGAGATAGCTGAAGCCGTACAGCCTCCTCCGAAAAGGAAAATAGCATCCTTCATGGAGCTGTTATTGATATCGTATATATCGCTGGCTGTAATGCGCATACCTAACCTACTCATATCTTTTTCATTCATCTTTTCGAGTAGCATAGGTATCCACATTCCTTCATCGGCAAAAGAGATGAATGGAAAGAGGATAAGTAATAATAGAATAAGACGGTTAAAAATAGACTTCATGATCAAATTTTTATTTTTTTAATGTTAAATTAATATTGATAGTGTAAAATTATTGATCCGGCAAATAACTTTTTAAAAATCACCGGTTTGTGTATTGTGTAATGTTTATTGCCAAGCCAAAAACCGATTCCGGCTAAAGAAGTACATCAATACATTTGAAACGCCTCTGAATTGCTGAATAGCAATTACTTGATGCTTTACATATTGAAAGTAAAATAATCCCTTACCAGAATTTAAGGTAGTCAGCGTCGGGATGTTTTATTATTTCATGGCTATTGTTTCAATTTCTACCATTGCACCTAATGGTAACTTAACAACTCCGTAAGCTGCACGTGCAGGTGGATTATTTGGGTAATATTTAGCATAAACCTCGTTCATGGCGGTAAAATTTTCCATATCGTTGAGTAGGCAGGTTGATTTGACAACATTATCGTAAGTATAGCCTGCTGCTTTAAGTATTTCGCCAATATTTTTCATTACTTGATCGGTCTGTTCTTTAATCCCGCCATCCACTATTTTTCCGGTTTTTGGATCAATGGGCACTTGGCCGGAGATAAAAAGATGTCCATTCATTTCGATTGCCTGGCTGTATGGGCCTACCGCCTTCGGGGCGCTTTCGGTGAAAATTACTTTTTTCATAACGTTTTGATATTAAATTTAATAGTTGATACTTTGTTTTACATAATCCTTATTTGCCAAAATTATTATCTAAATCCGTCTCTAAAATCTTTTTTCTTATCATATTTCAGGTCTTTTAATATAGAAGCTTTTACGTTAATACCGAAACTCCAGCTTTTCCTGAATCCAAGTGGTGTCCAGTTAAAACGCATTTCCCAGCAATGGAGGTCGCGATAGAAGTCAATAGAGGTATATGACATCTGTTTTGATGTGAAGTCGTAGCCGGTACGAAATCCTATTTTCCACTTTGGCGTAAGGCTCAAATCGCCAGTAAGCCCAACGGTCATTACCCTGTTTCGATTATTCTCCCAGCCGTAAAGTTTAATAAAACGTGGGTTGTTACTAAACATCAGGTTATAACTAATATTTAAGCTCCATGGTTGATCCCAGTTAATTAACGCATCGGGATAAAGGTGTGGATCATCAACTTCACGCTGATAGATTATTTCATTTGGGCGTGGCTCTTCAGTTACAGCGACCTGTGACTTTTCTCCTGCCTTACCTGACTTTTTTCCAAAATCTGAAGAGCTTATCCTATAGTTGATTCCAAAATTCCAAGTTGTGTTACTCATTCGAAAGGGCTTTTTGTTGATGTTCCATTCGAGCTGGTTTATAGTTTTTCCGTTCTCATCAGTGGCATAAGGTTCCCAACTACTTGAATAGGTAATATTCAATTGCTTGAATAGGGTTGTTCGGCCACTAAGCCTTAATGGCGACAAGTTGAGCGAGTCTTTTGCCAGATCATAAGCCATTGAAGCAGTGAAATTATCAATTAAAACTATCTTTTTTGTTCCATTTAAGGTGTCTGCTCTGGATCTGACTTTTGCCTCAAGGTTGTTTGTTAAGGAGAAGGATAGGTTACCGGATTTCCCATCGGGCGGGCCTCCATATAGCAATCCCTCGAAGTGTGAATAGCGGCGCATGTCGCCATCATCGTTTACCTGAACTTCATCCCAATACCCCCAAAATTTGGATCCAAAATCTGGTCGAAGATTAAAACTGATAGTGGGGGTTAGTACATGCCTTAGTGCAACGACCGGCCCTTTGGAAAACTGATACATTCCATATAGCCGCGTGTTTAATGATGCTGAATAGGAAAAATCCCGCGCAGCTACAAACGATCTGAGCGTATCGGTAGTTAATCTGCCATAAATGGTATCATTGACACCAAAAATGGTGTCGTAAGGATTCCATGTACGATGGATTGAATATGGATACCATCTCTCAGTATATTCTGCCGAATTGTTGAAATTAAAAAACTTAAGCACTTTTACGGAACTGCTAATGGGTATTTTGTGCTGCATACCATTTTTGAAATACTTCTCCCAACCGGGTTTAAAGAGCAAAGAATCGTAGGTTTGAATTCTGTTTTCGAGCGATGATGAGTACTTCATCGTGATGTTTTCGTACCATTTCAACTGTCCTATTTGTTCTTTTCGCCTGAAAGGATAAAACTGCTTTGTGTTCATCGAGAGCGTAGGAAGGTTTACAATGACTGAGCCATCAATGGTGTTTTGTTGGTGAAGTGCGTTTAAATTGATAAAAAAAGCATTGTTGAAGTTCGTCTGATACGAAACACTCGACTGAAAGGTATTACTCAAATAGGCATCCGTTGCAGAGAGGTTGAATTGATTAAAGCTACGGCTATAAATGTTTACATTAGCTGTAAAGCGTGAATTGGGTCGTGCTTTTGGATCTTGGTTATGGCTCCATATTAGCGAGAAATCAGTAGCTTCATTACGGTCGGGGGAGTCTCTGTCGCCAGTAAAATTTTTAGCATAGTTAAAAGAAAAATTACCACTGTATTTATATCTCTTTTTGTACCTGTACATGGGATTTATGGCCCAGCTTCCGCCAGTAAAAATGTCGCCGGTAATGGTAAAATCCATATAATCGTTTATACCCCAGTAATAACCTAACCGTTCGAAATAAAAACCTCTATTTTGCGATTCACCCCATCGTGGGATAATGATTCCGGATCGTTGGCCACTTTTGTTGGGAAATAACCCAAATGGGATTGCAATAGGTAGGGCAACACCCTCGATAGCCAAATAAGCCGGCCCGGAAACGATCATTTTGTTAGGTATCAATTGTGCTTTACCATAGCGAAATTCGAAATGCGGATGTGGCAGATTACACGTTGTATATTGTCCACTGGATACATTAATACGCTCATCCTTTAACCGTTTGATTTTTTCTCCGTGGATAAAGCCTTCTCCCTCCTGCGTCATAACATGTTTAATAACCCCTTTGCGAGTATCAAAATTATAAGTAATCTCATCAGCCTGAAATTCTTGGGGACCATCCGAAAAAACCGGTTTACCCTGTATCACCCCAAGGCTATCGGGTAATCCTGTTGCATAAACCTGTTTTTTTATAAAATCAATTTCTATATAGTTGGCTTTCAGTTTTATATCACCGTAGGTAATAGCAGCATTGTAAAACAGAAAAACCTTTCTGTTTCTTAGATCAAAATGTATTTTTTCGAATGAATTATATACAACCTTAGTCTCCAGATCAAAGGCTTTCACCTTAGTCGTATCTTTCGATTCACCGGGCTTTTCGTCAAATATTTGGTAGAATATAGTATCGGATATTGGTTTTGCAAAATCACCTATGGTGTCAATCAATGGTTTTTTAATTGTTACCGAATCTGCTTTTGAATAGGTCGTCTCTTGGGCAAAAATATCTGCTGATACAAAATGCCAATAGGAAATGATTAAAAAAATAACGCAAGGTAAAAGCTTAAAACATTTGTATAAGCCCCTTTGGATTGATAGTCTCAAAGGAAGAAGAGAATTGGATATCACTATTTGGCGTTTCAAACCGAAGTATGATTATCAGCTTAAATAATTATTTGCAAAGTAAAAGAATTTAGGTTTTGATCAATGGTATTTAATAGTTAACAGGACTAATTTAACAGGGTTTATTACTTCTATTTTATTAAGTAGATTAGTTAATGCTGATTTATGAAACGAGTATCTTTAGTTTTTCTTGTTTTCATTTTTTTTGTAACATCAATTTATTTTTTACTAAGCGTTGTAATTTAAACAGGATTAGAACTTCATAATTAATAAAATGAAATTAATTGAAGCAGAATAAGATAATGTTATTTAATAATTGATTTTGCTGGGTGATTATTTTTTTAAGTAGCTTTGTACATTCAAATTAGAATGCTCGTGAAAAAAATTTCGGTTGAAGTAAAAGTTGGAATACTTTTTATTATAGCGGTTGTGCTATTTATTTGGGGTTTCAACTTTATTAAAGGAACTGATCTTTTCGGCGGACGAAGGCTGTTTTATGCTGTTTACGATAAGGTGGAGGGGCTTGAACCTGCCAATAAAGTAAAAGTTAATGGTTTAAATATCGGTCAGGTAAGTCATTTAGGATTTATACCCGGCACATCACTCATCTGCGCCGAGCTTTACATAAAAAGCGATCTACCCATTCCAAAAAATTCAATAGCCCGCATTTACAGTACTGATTTGCTGGGCGGTAAGGCCATTGAAATCATACTTGGCGACTCTGATAAACTGGCTGTCAGCGGCGACACTCTTCAATCGGAGTTAGAAATATCAATCAGAGAGCAGGTGAGTGAGCAGGTTGAGCCGGTTCAGAAAAAAGCAATGGCCCTAATCAATTCCCTCGACTCATTGCTTATGAGCATTCAGGGTGTCTTTAACCCGGAATCGCAGGATAATATCATAAGTATCTTTGAAAATATCAGAGTAGCAATATTTAGCATAAAAAATTCTGCAACGTTGGTGGATACTCTTCTTGCAAAAGAAAAATCCAATCTTGAAAAGATAATAAGCGATATTGAAAATATCACTGCAAACCTTCGCGACAACAATGACGAAATCAGTACTATTTTCAGGAATTTTGCAATTCTCTCCGATTCTCTTGCATCTGCCGACATTCCACAGACATTTAGAGAGGCTCAGGAGGCCATTGAAAATCTTAAAATTATTAGCGACAAATTAAATCGAGGCGAGGGTACAATGGGGCAGCTTATTACTAATGACACACTCTATTTGAACCTGCAACAATCAACTGAAAATCTTAATAAGCTAATCGAGGATATACGCTTAAACCCAAAAAAATATGTAAAGTTTTCGGTGTTTTGATGCTTAAAAAAATGTGATCTTAGGAGGTTCGGTTAATTTATTACAACTTTTTTTACGTAAACCCTTTGTTTTTCAATGATTTTGATAAGGTAGATTCCTTTACGGTTGTCACTTATATCAACATTTAATTCAGAAGTTCCGTTATTCTCAATGGTTTTTATTATTTGGCCTTCCTGCGAGATTACTACTATCTCTTCAATATTACTTACACCGCTTAAAACGAATATTCCATTGTTCGGATTAGGTATAACGGTAATTTCTTCAGAAAAATTCGTAAAAGACTCATCGAATGGATATAAAGAACTAATAGCCGATATTCCACCTGATCTGAAGATACCCTGATCAGGCATTGTTGTATCAAATAAAGCTTTTGCTGTGCAGTAAAGCTGGTTAAATGGCCTAAAAATCCTGAATGTGAATGGTTCATTAGCCATAAATCCGGATTTTTCATCACCTGTTTCATGGGTTCCATAAACTGGGATTGCCAAAGGTTGATTTTCAAAAACAGCCCATCCGGCACAAACATTATTCGGTGTAAAAACACCAACTATATCACCTGTCTCAAGGTTTTTAAAACCATCGGCAGGAATCGAGATCATGTGCACATCAGGAGATGCGACGGCAAAACTCCATGAAACTAATGGTAATTCAGGAAAATCGCTGTTCGGACTGGAGTATGAGTTTTTAAGACCTGACTGAGGAAAATGTACAATAAAGCTGCTTTTAGCATGAGTTATGTATGCGTTGCCAGGCTTTAGTATAGGTAAAGTATTTATCCCTGTCTGAGGCCAAAAAACTTCTGTTCCCAAAATATTGCGAACCAGAGTTAATTTGTCTAGAAAAGGAGCAAAAAGAGAAGCAGTAGAGACATCATAAAGAGTAGGAATAGGAAGATATCCCGTCCCTGATTTTATGGTTTGAGATAACGACTTAATTAATTCCCCTCCAATAACAAGGTTGTCGGTATTTGACATTTTAATCGTATATCCCGAATTTTTCCATTTATCCAAAGTGTTTATGTTTTGCCAGGGCCAATAGATCCCGTCAAAATTGTAGAGGATTGTAAGGTTATCCTGAATAGACGATAGAACAGTATCCATTTCCGGATAGAAGGGTAAAACAGGGCTTGATATTCCGCTCCATCCTGCTGGTATATGAATGTTGAAGAGAAGCCCAGCGCTTAGGTCAATTAAGGCTGATATTCCTAATGGAAAAAATTGCCCTAAATTTGGTAACGTAACATCATAAACAGGTGTCGCATCAAATTCTCTTTGATGACCGTATGAATATACTTTCCACTTAAAATCTTCATATACAGAAAAGCCATCTTTAAGTGGGGTATATGATTGATCCCCATAGGAGATTATTGCTATATTATTCTGACCATCCCACATTGTTGCTCCTCCGCATTGTAAATTTCCAAAAGTGTTGGTGAAGAAAACCCCTATAAAATCCCCTGGCTCAATGGGTGTTTCTAAAATCCGCGGGTTTGCGTCTAAAGGCACGGCAATTACATGTTGTGTAGAGGTTAAAGTAACATCCCAGCCCGGTGGAAACAACGAAACTAATTCGTTTACAGTAATATAATCTTCACGAGTTAAGGAAGCTTGTCCATTTGCATACGAAACGGTTAATTTTACAGTAAATGTTCCAGGAGTTTTAAAAATGATAGTCGGGTTTTGCTGATAATTAATAGCTGGTGTTCCACCCTGAAATTCCCATAACCAGAAGTAGGGATTTCCGGTCGAAAGGTCGCTAAAGTGAACGACTTCTCCCTGATTTATGATTGTTTGATCTGCAGTGAAATTAACAATAGAAGGAGTGCTGACATGAATATAATCTGTTTTGGTTTTAGTATCGGTTCCGAAAGCGTTTGATACTGTTAGGCTTACATTATAAGTTCCGGGAGAATTATAAACGATTTGTGGGTTTTGAGTAGTTGAGCTTGTCGGCGTTCCTCCCGAAAAACTCCAATTCCATGAAGTAGGATTGTTTGTTGACAGGTCGGTAAAGTTAACTGTTTCTCCGGCGTAAACTGTGGTTGGCGTAGCGGTGAAATCTGCTATTGGAGGGTTTTCAAGTTCAAGGAGATAATAATATACTGTAATATTCCAAGTATTATTATCAACTTTATTGTAAACTGTATTACAACCTGACCCACCAAAGGTTCTGCCTGCATGCAACTGGAAATGAATATCTCCACCGCCTTCAACACCATTGGCAATATTAAGTCCGTTTCTGTTATAGCTTAAAGTGCCTGTTGAATTTCCGGAACCGGAATACAACTCTGGTTCTGACAATCCACCAGGAGAAACACATTTCAGTTGTGATCTTTGCTCTGATTTCCAACCATTATTACGGGCAGTCATATTATAACTTACATCAACTCCTAAAATGACAGCTCCCAATGGGATAGATACAGTTAATGACCCTGGGCAAGATGATGAGCCGGGAAGGGTTTGAAAATTTAAATCGGTTTGGATGTCACCATTAGAATAGGTTTCACTTATTGAGTAACATTCAGATAGAATATTAATATAATTTTCTTTAATTTTTGTGTAATTATTATCCACAACCAAAGTAACCGTCTTACTACCTGGTGTATTATAAACTACTTGATGTGGCCCCTTGCCAGTAGTGGTGGCAGGATTTGCGCCTTCGCCAAAATCCCAAAACCATGAGCTAAAAGTTGCTCCATTTGATGAATCGGTAAAAGTAATTGGTAATGAAACTACTTGAGTTATCGGATTAGCATAAAAATCAGCATAAGGCTGCATAAGAGTAGTGGCGCTGGCCGTAATGCCAGTTGAATACTCATTGGCTGAATTAAAAGAGAAGGCTTTGTAATAGTATGTTGTGAGAGGTTGAAGGTTAAGGTGCGAAAAATTAGTATTACTTCCGCGATATAAAACTTTTCCACCACCAGGTAACGTAGTCCCCACATTATAGACATTACCATCTATTGGTGTTCCAAAAACGTTATTTAAAGACCAAACGACCATCACGTTGTTATTACTTGTATTTTTTACCCAAGTAAGGTTTATTCTATTTGCATTAATAGCCGATGCTTTAAAACTTTGAGGGTTGTTGACTTGTTGAACAAGCTCTTGAACTGCTAATAGAGCTGAATGTGCATTTAATCGCCCACTGCCAAGTTTTCCAAGGTAATTTGAGTTTATATTATAATGGTTATCAGTGGTATTACGTAAAATACTATCTATTTGTAATGAAGTCAGTTCTCCATAGCCTAACGAGATCATCAGAGCTACAACCCCTGATACATGAGGGCAAGCCATTGATGTTCCCTGAAAATAACCATAGCTATTGTTGGGCAGGGTACTAAGTACACCCCTTGCAGTTACACTGTTAGTCTCACCACCAGGTGCAGAGATATCTACCCATGTATCATAATTGGAATACCAAGCTTTTTTATCCTGATTATTAGTGGCAGCTACAGAAAAACATCCTGAATAGCATGCGGGATACCATTGTCCTGGGGAATTGCTATTACCTGCTGAAAAGAGAGTGATTCCACCGTTCATTGCTTCTCCTCCGCCATAAACGTTGAAATAATCAATAGCATCTAATACCGATTGATCATAAACGCCTGCATTTGAATAACCCCAACTGTTTTGAGAGATCGAAGCTCCATTATCGGCAGCATATATCGGAGCAAGATGAAACCCGCCGCTACCATTATTAGAAAATACCTGACAAGACATCAACCTAACTCCGTCTCCAGTACCAGAACCTCCTGCTACACCAGCAACACCAATCATATTGGATGTAACGGCGGCTATAGTACCCGCTACATGTGTCCCATGATCATGAGGAGTAACTGTAGGGCTTCCGTTAACAAAATTGTAACCTATTTCGCTCCACATATTGGAAGCAAGATCCTGATGTGTATATGAGATACCGCCATCAATTACAGCCACTATAACATTACTGTTTCCCTTTTCAATATTCCATGCTTCTTGCAAGCTGATATCTGCGCCCGGTGTCCCTCCTTGTTGTCCTGTGTTTTTATAATGCCACTGATTGCCATATTGTGGATCATTAGGCGTCCAACGCCCCTCAGGCTCATTTTCATTTGAAATTACAAGATTTGCACTATTGAACTTTGCATCATTAATAACAAGCCTTTTCCGATATTCGGGTTCGGCAAAATCAACTTCGCTCAGGGCTGAAAACTGCATCACAGCATCAATAATGTCCGTTTTATCATCAACGATTACTTCAAGCCAAAGATGAAACCCCCATGCTTTGTGTCGTTCCATAAACTGATCGCTATCTGATCGGGTATGATAAAGATGATCAAACAAAGGACGATAACTTTTTATGGAATAATATTGATTGAGGGCATCAAAAGAAGGAATCCCCGTAACCACGTAGCCAACAGGACTTGTGGATGATGATAGTACAGGAATCAAATTTTCCCGCTCTGGCTTCAATTTAATTTTAAATTTTCCCGCTTCGTAAGCCTCTACCGGAATTTGAAGAAGATTAATAGGTGGCCTTTCAGCAGTACGAACTATATATTGATTCGACTCAAGCCCTGAAGCCTCTTGTGCATTAAGAGAAAAGGGATTGTGTTGGATAAAGAAAAAAATAAAAACAAAAAAAGAGACTAAACAGCTTTTCATGATATCATTCCGGCAAGAAAAAAAGAAATTTCATAATTAGATTCAAATTGTTAGACAATTGACCCAAAAGAGTGCAAATATCTAAAAATTATGAAATCTTAAATTAAGATTTTATCAATAATGAATTAAGGTTAATTGATTTAAGGCAAACATATTATCCTTAATTTGCTACTCATATTTAAAAATATTTCAAAATTTTCGGTGATCTTTATAAAAGTCTCCTTTTAATATTTGCAACTATTCCATAGTTACCTTTCGCCTTAGCCTGTACCGTTGCGTAAAGTTGTTACTTTTTTTAGCATTTTTTTATTGAAACATCAAAAAATTTGGTTGTTAATAATGGTCTTTACTTCCACAATGAAGGCAAGTAACTTCTAATTTTTCATGCATAGCTTTGAATTTAAATTTACAAGATAACTCATCGGTAAACTGTTCTGTAAGATTGATTAGATTTATAGTCAAATGTTTGAACTGTTTTTTTTGTGTTTCTTTTTGATAATTCTTGTCAGGTATTTTTGGCTTTTTATTTTCATTCTATCTACATGGCTTAGATTGACTTGAAAAATAATATTTTTGTATTTGTTTTCAAAAGAATATTCAGATATAATAATTAGCTACAACAATGGATCTTCATGAGTTTCAAGGCAAATCAATTTTAAAAAAATATGGGGTTTCCGTTCCCGAAGGCATCTTGGCTGAGTCTCCTGAGCAGGCTGTTGAGGCTGCCAAGCATTTACACGCTATTACCGGTACTAAGTTTTGGGTTGTAAAAGCCCAGATACATGCTGGCGGACGTGGAAAAGGGGGTGGAGTGAAATTAGCCAAAAATGTCAGGGAGGTTGAAAAATTTACTGATAAGATAATTGGCATGAACCTGATTACCCCACAAACTCCACCGGAAGGCAAAAAGGTTAGTAAAGTTTTAATTCAGCAGGACGTTTTTTATCCCGGTCCGTCTGATATAAGGGAGTTTTACATAAGTGTGCTGCTTAACAGAAAAACAGGCAGAAACATGATAATGTATTCACCTATAGGTGGAATGGATATTGAAGCTGTAGCTGAAAAGACACCAGATCAGATATTTACCGAAGAGATTGACCCACGCTATGGTTTACAAGGATTTCAAGCTCGGCGGGTTGCATTTAATCTTAGTCTCGAAGGAGATGCATTTAAGAATATGGTTAAGTTTGTACAATCGCTATACAAAGCTTATTTAGATAGTGATGCTACACTGTTTGAAATTAATCCTGTATTAAAAGCTTCGGATGATAAAATATTCGCTGTAGATGCGAAAGTAACAATTGACAATAATGCACTTTACCGCCATCCTGATATTGCACAAATGCGCGACTTAGCCGAAGAAGATCCTATTGAAGTAGAAGCAAGCCGTTATGATCTGAATTATGTTAAGCTTAACGGAAACGTAGGATGTATGGTAAATGGCGCCGGATTGGCAATGGCCACCATGGATATGATCAAAATGTCAGGAGGCGATCCGGCCAACTTCCTCGATGTCGGTGGCACTGCCAATGCAAAACGTGTAGAAGAGGGCTTCCGTATCATCCTGAAAGATCCAAATGTGAAGGCGATACTTGTAAATATTTTTGGCGGAATAGTTCGTTGCGATCGTGTAGCACAAGGAATTATAGATGCTTATAATAATATTGACAATATCAATGTGCCCATTATAGTAAGACTTCAGGGTACTAATGCAGAAGAGGCCAAAATACTTCTTGATGAATCGGGATTAGAAGTACGTTCTGCAATTGCTCTTGAAGATGCTGCGAGGCTTGTTAACGAAGCGCTGAGTGAATAAAATCCTGACGATTATTATTTTTTGATTTAAAACTAACATTAAATTTAAATAGGTACCTGATTTTAAACTCTAATTAATCAATAAAAAATAACCGTAGGTTGAACTATTGATTTTATAAAGCCAATCAAAATTTACTATTTGTTCAGTGCAATTATTATTGTGCTGATTACAAATGTTTAATCTTGATTAATCCAATTTATCCAAAGGGGGCTTTTTACCGAATACTTTTAAGTCTAAAAATCAGACTATCGGAAATAATTTCCCTTTTTTCAGTATTTACTACTCTAATGGCCTATTTTTGCAGTTAAAATTAATATTCATATTCTTTTACAATGAAAAATACAGCATTTATCAGGATGCACGAAGCGCTTGGCGCTAAGATCGTGCCTTTTGCAGGTTTTAACATGCCTATCCAATTTGAAGGAGTTAACGCTGAACACGAAACAGTACGCAAAGCAGTTGGAGTTTTCGATGTATCGCACATGGGTGAAATTTGGGTGAGAGGGCCTAAAGCGGTTGAGCTGCTACAAAAACTACTTACTAATGATGTATCCAAACTCGTTGATGGCAAAATTCAATATACCTGCTTTACCAACCATCTGGGAGGAATAGTTGACGATTTATTACTGTACCGTTTTGACGCCGAAAATTATCTGTTGGCCATAAACGCTTCTAATATCGAAAAAGACTGGAAGTGGATGCAGGAAAACAATGATGTAGGAGCAATTATAGAAAATGCTTCGGATACCACTTCGCAACTCGCTATACAAGGGCCAAAAGCTATGGCAACTTTACAGAAACTTACCAATGTTGACCTTACCACAATACCTTATTACACTTTTAAAGTGATAGAATTTGCCGGACTAAAGGATGTAATAATGTCAGCAACCGGTTATACGGGAGAGAAAAACAGTTATGAGATTTATTTCCCTAATGAATATGCCGGGAAGATATGGAATGCTGTTTTTGAAGCCGGCGCCGAATTTGGTATTAAACCCATCGGATTAGGAGCGCGCGACACATTGAGGCTTGAGATGGGATTTTGCTTGTACGGTAACGATATTAACGAAACAACCTCGCCAATAGAAGCTGGATTGGGATGGATAACCAAATTTGTTGAAGGTAAAGATTTTATCAATAGAGCTTATCACGAAAACCTAAAAATTAATGGTGTAACCCGAAGATTGCGTGGCTTCGAAATGATTGATAAAGGCATCCCTCGGCAGCACTACGAAATATGCGATGCCGATGGAAACATTATTGGTAAAGTTACCTCAGGCACGATGTCGCCTTCGCTTAAAAAAGCTATCGGCATGGGATATTTAAAAACTGGTTTTGATGCTTTCGGACAGGAAATATATATCAAAATCAGAGAGAAGCTGCTAAAAGCCAAAGTGGTTAAAACACCCTTTTACGAAGGATAAATCATAATATTGAGTTTTTTTAAGGACATGATCCAAAAATCCTGTGGTGGAGTACCTATCGAAGTTTGTTTTTCGCCGGCGCTTATTGGTTTTTTAAATATCAAAACAGAAGCTATTGTTGTAGTAACGGATATTTTACGGGCTTCAACAACGATGGTTTCTGCGCTTGCTGATGGAGCCACTTCTATAATCCCCGTTGCATTAGTTGAGCAAGCTAAGTTTTTAAAGCAACAGGGCTTTTTGGTAGTAGCTGAAAGAGGCGGTGCAAAGCTCGATTTTGCCGATTTTGGCAACTCAGCCTTTGAGTTTAGAGATGGAAAATCAAAAGGTGAGAAGATAGTTTTTACCACTACCAACGGTACAGCAGCAATAAATGAAGCCAAAGAGAGGGGAACCGTTGCAATAGGCGCCTTCAGCAATTTATCTGTATTAGCCGAATGGCTTACTAATCAAAATAAACAAGTAATCATACTTTGCTCTGGTTGGGAAAATAATTTCTGCCTTGAAGATACCGTTTTTGCTGGGGCTTTGATTGAAAAACTACAATCAACGGGGAAATTTTTTATTAATAATAACGACTCAGCTCATGCAGCGCTTGATCTATGGAATATTGCCAAAAAGGATATTTTAACATATATAAATAAAGCACAGCATCGCTTACGATTACAAAAACTTGGCGCCGACGATGTCATCGAATTTTCGTTTACTCCCGATACAGCTAAGGTTATACCGGTTTTAATTGAAAATGAGCTGATTGATATTTTAAAACCCGATCTTTAAAAATTAATATTATGAGAGTCCATTTTATTGCCATTGGCGGAGCTGTTATGCATAATCTGGCCATAGCATTAGTAAATAAAGGATATGCTGTAACCGGATCGGATGACGAAATATTTGAACCTGCACTGTCGAACTTAAGAAATTATGGAATCCTGCCCGACAAATTCGGTTGGTATCCTGAAAAAATAACTTCTGACCTCGACGCAGTCATACTTGGCATGCATGCTAAAGCTGGAAACCCCGAATTAGACAAAGCCGTTGAACTTGGGCTTAAAATCTACTCTTTCCCTGAGTATATTTTCCAGCAGTCAATTAATAAAACAAGAATTGTTATTGCCGGCAGTCATGGAAAGACTACTATCACTTCCATGATTATGCATGTGCTTAAAAGTCAAGGAATAGATTTTGATTATTTAGTCGGAGCTAAAATTGAGGGGTTCGATATCATGGTAAGGCTTTCTGATGCCCCTTTTATAGTTATCGAAGGCGACGAATATTTGACTTCTGCATTGGATCGAAGACCTAAATTCCTGCATTATAAACCGAAAATTGCACTTATCAGTGGTATTGCCTGGGATCACATAAATGTGTTTCCCACTTTTGAGGAGTACAAGGAACAATTTCAGTTTTTTATTCAAAGTATTGAAAACGATGGATACCTTATATTTTGTGATGATGATAAAACACTAAGCGAGGTAGTCAAAAGTTCCAATTGGGGAGGGAAAGTGATACCATATAATCTTCTCGATTTTGAAACAAAAGATGGTAAAACCCGAATTATCCTAAAAGGAGATCCTCCTAAATATTACCCAATCAATTTTTTTGGGAAACATAATTTATTGAATCTCAGTGGTGCCAAAGAAATATGTAAGTTGCTCGGCATTAATGAGTCCGATTTCTATCAGTCAATCATTAGTTTTAAAGGGGCAGCTAACAGGTTGCAGTTGGTTGCTGAAAACGAACATACTACCATTTTTAAAGATTTTGCCCACGCTCCCTCGAAGTTAAAAGCTACTGTAGAGGCTGTTAATTTACAGTTCCAGCATCGTAAACTCATAGCAGTAATGGAGTTGCATACTTATAGTAGTTTAAGTAAAAACTTTCTTGCTCATTATCGAGGTAGCATGGATCAGGCAGATATTCCGGTAATATTTTTTGATCCTGCGGCCATTGCATTAAAAAAACTTCCACCAATCACGATTGAAGATGTATTTGAAGGCTTTGGTAACAAAAAACTAAAAATATTTACGAATCCTTTGCAGCTTCAAGAATTCATCCTCCAACAAAATTATGTAAACTGTAACCTGCTTCTGATGAGTTCTGGCAATTTTGGGGGGTTAGAAATCATGAAACTCGCCGAAAAAATAGTAACAATTGGAAAATAATAATACAGAACAATGTGTCATTAAGGTTTTCTGATAATTAATAGTAAAGGGGCAAAAAAAAACTATTATTAAGGGTTGAAAAAACAGTTTATTTTTGTCAAAAATATTTTAATCAAATAAAAAAGTCAAAAATCATGGCTTTAGAATTTACAGATGCTAATTTTGAAGAACTTGTCATGAAGTCTGACAAACCCGTAATTGTTGATTTCTGGGCTGTTTGGTGTGGCCCTTGCCGTATGATCGGACCGCTTATTGAAGAGATTGGTAAAGAATATGATGGGAGGGTTGTTGTAGGAAAAGTGGATGTTGACAATAACCCGGGAATAGCTTCAAAATTTGGAATAAGAAATATACCTACCGTTTTATATCTAAAGGGAGGTCAAATTTTGGATAAGGTTGTAGGCGCTGTTCCTAAACAGGTACTCGTAAAAAAACTTGAAGCTATATTATAGTATAAACATTTTAGGCTATTTTTTTAATAGTCTGATTATCATAATTAAAGCTTTAGGATTGATTTACAGTCATATCCTGAAGATAATGGTGTAATATTAAGCCAATTTGTGCTTTAGATGTTACACCTTTTCTTGCATCTTTACGTTTTATTACTAAAAAATTCAGTGCAATATTCGATTGATAAAAATAGGCTTCAGCAATATGGCTCTCTTGAGTTCATTGCTCGCCAAGTAGTTGAAGGATTCATCACCGGATTGCATAAAAGTCCATTTCATGGCTTTTCGGTGGAGTTTGCCGAGCATCGTCTTTACAATACCGGTGAATCTACTAAGCATATTGATTGGAAACTTTTCGGGCGTACCGACAGGCTTTTTGTAAAACGATATGAAGAGGAGACCAACCTACGTTGTCAGATAATCATTGACAATTCTTCCTCAATGTATTTTCCGGTTAAAGAGCGCCTCTCATTGGATAATCCTAATAAGATCATCTTTTCTGTTTATGCTGCCGCGGCAATTATAGCAATGTTGAAAAAGCAGCGTGACGCCGTAGGGCTTTCACTATTTTCTGATGAGGTAGAACTTCATACCGACGCCCGATCTACCACTGCCCATCAGAAACACCTCTATACGCATCTTGAAAAGCTTTTAATGCCGATTGGTGTAGATGTTCGCAAAAAAACCCTTGCTGCAGATGCTCTGCACAAAATCTCTGATAATATTCATAAGCGGTCATTAGTGATCATTTTTTCTGACATGTTCGACAACACTGCAAAAACAAATGAGCTTTTCTCAGCGCTGCAGCATTTGCGCCATAACAAACATGAAGTTATTCTTTTTCATGTGATTGACCTTGCTAAAGAGATA
>JAAYWF010000146.1 GCA_012516825.1 Lentimicrobium sp.
AAGTCGGGGTAATTAACCATCTGTATTTGGTCGGCGTTGAGGAAGTTAAGAGTATCTTCAAGGGATTTGATCAAAAATTTGTTGGTAACGGTATCGGCTCCGGAGGTCATCACAGCGAAATGCGAACGGTTGGTTTCGTTACGCGAAAGCCTGTGAATATGAGGCAGCAGGCCAAGTATTATATCGTCATGGTTCGGTCCGGTATATAAAATTCTTTGTTTGCTAAAAGTAAAAGTGCCACGCTCAATCTTTTGTTTAACGGAGTTTATAACATTTTGTACGGTATGATGGTCGAGGTTGGGGATCATGCTGCAATATTCATCTTTTTTGAGGTCGTCAATGGTAAGGTGTTCTCCAAATTTGTTGATCTTCTCGCAAAGGTCCATTACAGCTCTGTCTGTTTTCTGTTGGTTCCAAGGTGTAGATGCAAAATAATGGTACTTGTAATCTTTTAACATACTGGCAGCGCCATGGGTAATGTAGAAGCGTGCGTTTTTAAGCTTTGCAAGCGCTGATGCGGGGTTTAGGTTTGATGGAGCCTCCTCTAAGGCGTTAGCTACCATTGGAGCCTTCCCTTCACCGGCGGCAAAAATTATGGCTGTTGCTTCAGGGTTAAAGGTTATAGTCTGTAGTCCGATAGTTATTATAAGTCTGTTTTTGGATATCTCTATCCCGCCTAAGTCGCCGGCAGCGGCAGCCTGAGTTTCATAGTTTGCACGAGTAAGCCGTGTAGTGGAATGATGATCGGAGCCTCGGGTATTAAAGGCAATATGACCGTCGGGGCCAATACCGCCAAGAAAAAATCCAATACCTCCCAAATCTCTTACTTTTTGCTCATAATTAGAACACCACTCATCAAGAATAAAAATTGATTCTTGCTGGAGCTTTTCTTTCGATGTTTTTGCTTCCCGAAAGCGTAAATTTAGGTCAACAATACCATTTGGAAAGATTTCGCTAAAGTGCCTACCCTCTGCAAGCGCTATCATATCGCAATTGATAAACTGACCTTTGGATTTATCGAGCCCAAAGTTTTCGATATAGTTTTTTTCGACGAAATGATAAAAGCTATTGTGTTGCTGGGACCCAACAGGATAATACTCATCTATCTGAACAAAATGCAAATTGTTGAAGTTGGGTTTTTTGGATATCAGCAATCCATTTTCCTCTCTTAATTTTTTTCCTCCAGTCGTATCCCATTCACTTAGGATTTTTTTAGCCCAAAAAATAAAACTCTCAGGTGTTTTTCCTGTCGGAAGGCTAATTACACCATACGGATTTTCGTTTACCCATTCAATAAAACGCAGTGCGGTAAGAAGGCCGAGTTTTGGGTAGTTCTCTACAATGATGTAGGGGATATTTACAGGATGTCGTCTCTCTATTTTAGAAGAAAAGGCACGTTCAACTTTTGTAAAACTTTGCATATTCATCTGACTTTATTAAGGTTAAGGTTATTCGTAGTGTGATCCATCAATAGAATAACTTTTGATTTATCTGAAGCAAAAATAAGTCAAAAAAATTAGTTGGTTGTTGGTTTTTGGTTAGTTGATGTTATTTGAGTTTAGGTCTGTCATTGTTTTAAAATAAAAACCTCCGTTGTTGGCGGAGGTTTTTCAAATTAATCAAACGTATATGTGTTGACTTCAATTTCGGGTGGCGACTTGAAGTGTTCTTTTACAGCGCAAAGATTTGCGGCATTTATCAGGGCTGGTTTGTACTTTTCGGGGAAAGAGGCCGGTAGGTTAACCTTTAGCTCAATGTGATCAATAAGCCGTGTTTTATAATTATAGTTCATCTTTTGTGTTATATAAATTTCGTCTGTAGGTATGTTTCGTTGGTCACAAAAAGATTTAATATAAATCCCTGCACAAGTGCCGATTGATGCTAAAAAAAGTGTAAAAGGGGCAGGGGCGCTACCGTCGCCACCGGATTGCACAGGCTGATCGGTAGGTATGATCTGACCATTGATCTCAGCAGTTACCTTTTTCTTGCCTTCGAAAAAGATTTTCATTTCCATAAAACGTAGAATATTAACGATTCGATAAGGCAAAAATAAAACATCATTGTTGATTAGATGTGTGCTGTAAGATATTGTTAAAAGCTTACAGATTCAGAGTTTTAGAAAAATGATCCGGTAATTATCTTGATCCGAAAAGCAAAATACTATCTTTTATTTTGGCCTCTTTCACCCATTCAACCGGGGTTATTTTCCAGTTACTATTTGCGGCCGGTATGAGCGTATCCTGTTGTTTTAGCCAATCGGTAAGATGCCATCTGATGTCTTTTTCCGATTTGAAAATTATCCGATCTTTTATCTCTTCTTTTGTCATATCGCAACCGATAGTAAGATGATCGCCGCCGCCACTGCCACGATAGGAATTAAGGGCTACCGAGTAATTTTTTGTTAAGTCAAATGGCCTTCCATCATTAAACTGATTTATAATGACTCTCTCTCCTTCAGGTTTATCCACATTTACAGTGTAACTTATGCCTTCAGCGGAATCAAAATTCCAATAGGGATTGGCTAATAAAGCTTTGTTTTGATTGTTTTTCACAACCTTGCCGTCAGCATCCATTTTGAATAGAAGTAAATTATCGTCGCTGCTATCCATTTTATTGAACCAAAGGCTTGCCGAATATTCAAGAAAGTCCTTGATCTCTTTACCTGTGAGGGTGATGGTATAGAGCTGGTTTTCGTAACGATAAAATTTAAACATATCTTTTACAGTAAGCCTTCCCGGCTCAATAGTGAGGTTAAAGGTCTGCGGCGAGGTAAATGAGATGTCGGCATCGGTTAGGCTAAGTTGAAGTTGATGTATAATATCGGTAAAAGCTGCATCGCCAAACAAAGATTGTGAAGCCACTAATCTACCGCCTAACTCGGTAACCTTAAAGTCGGCCCATTGTTGTGCTTCATGAAATGATGGGGTGAATTTTGTCATAAAACTTTGATCGGCATTGTACTCGTTCATATTTATCAGCTCGCCCGAAATATCTTTTTCGTATCTCCTGTTTTTTTTGTTCATCGTGAGATTGATTGTAGCAACAGCTACATTACGGGCATCGTTTTTAGCGCCCAATAGCAAAACTTCATTGCCATCGGGTGAATTGACGATTTTATTCCATCCTTGATGATCGTGCCCTACAAAAATTATATCGAATCCCTCTACACGTTCGGCTATAAGTTGTGAAGCATTTTCATTACAAGGCGTATTTTCATTTTGATTGCCATAAGTATAATCCACACCCGAGTGAAACAATCCGACCATTAGGTCAGGTTTATCTTTTTCCTTGATCAATGCAACCCATTTTGCGGCTGCTTCGATCATATCCTGAAATACGATACCTTCCCACGTATGTTCGGGTAGCCATTTTGGAATGGCAGGCGTTATCAGTCCAAGAACTGCTACTTTTACTCCTTTACGATGGATTATTGTATAAGGCTGAAAAACCGGTTCTCCGCTTGCCTGATCAACAGCGTTGGCAGCCATCCACGGGAAAGTAAATTCTTCTTTAAGTTTAAAATAAACCTCTGGCCCCGGTTCAATATCATGGTTGCCCAAAGCTCCGGCATCGTATTGCATCTCATTCATCGCCATTGATATTAAGTGTTTGCTCTCTTTTTTTTCGAAATTATTAAAATAGATAATCGGATCGCCTTGCAGAATATCCCCATTGTCGAGCAGGATGACCTCCTGATCTTTATTTTCCCTTTCCTGCCTTACAAAGTCGGCTACATGTGCCAAAGAGTGATCCAAAGGCTTGTCGTTTATGAGATCGTATGGAAAAATACGTCCATGGATGTCGGTGGTTTCAATAATTTTGACGATTAATGATTCAGGGCGGTCATCAGAGCAACTTCCCATTAATAGAGCTGCAATAAAGGTAATAAGTAAAGTTAATCTCGAAATCATGATTTCTATTTTTAGTTGGATGATGTACGGCAATATTACTTTTTTATAGCTAATGGCTTTATTCAACATGAGGTAAAGAAAATGCTTGAGTTGGGTTAAAACAATCCTGTAATGTTTCCTTTTAAATCAATATCAATATTTTCTGCTGCAGGAGTTGCGGGCAGACCGGGCATTCGCATAATTTCTCCGGCGATCGGGATAATAAAACCTGCGCCGGTAGCAAGCTCAATATCTCTAATGCTTACAGTGAAATCTGTCGGGCGGCCAGTAAGTGATGAATTATCGGAAAGTGAATTTTGTGTTTTTGCAATACAAATCGCCAAATTTGAAAACCCAAGTTTTTTAATTCGTTGAATAATTTTATTAGCGGAATTCGAGTATTCAACGTTAGATGCGCCATACATCTTTTGAGCTATGATTTTGATCTTTTCGCGAATGGGACTCTCCAATTCATACAGAAACCGAAAGGCGTCATTACTTTTTACTGCCTCGGATATTACCAATTCGGCTAACTCTAATGAGCCTTCGCCACCCTTTGCCCAACCATTGTTAATAGCAACATTTACGCCTTTATTTTTGCAATGGTTTATAATTATGTTCAGTTCCTCTTCAGTATCGCTTGTAAATTGGTTAATGGTTACTATAGGATTAACATTGAAATGTTGAATGTTTTCTATGTGTTTATCTAAGTTCTCCAATCCATTAAAAACGGCGTTCGGGTTAGGATTATTCAGTTCTTTTCTCTTTACTCCGCCATGAAACTTTAAAGCACGGACTGTTGCTACGATTATGGCCAGATTTGGCGTAAGCCCTCCGTATCTGGCTTTTATATTAAAAAACTTCTCAGCTCCTAAATCGGATGCAAAACCTGCTTCGGTAATAACGTAGTCTGACAGTGATAAGGCCATTTTAGTGCCAATTACCGAGTTGGTTCCTTGCGCTATATTGGCAAAAGGCCCGCCATGGATAATTGCCGGAGTATTTTCCATCGTTTGAACCAAATTGGGTTTAATAGCATGACGCAATAGTACTGCCATGGCGCCATGGGCTTTGAGGTCACGGGCAAAAACAGGCTCTTTATCATACTTACAACCAATATAAATGCTTCCAAGTTTGCACTTCAACTCCTCAATATTACCAACTAAACATAGGATTGCCATTATTTCTGAAGCCACAGCTATATCAAAACCGCTTTGGCGTGGAATACCACTCGATTGGCCGCCAAGCCCAATAATGACTTTACGTAATGCACGGTCGTTCATATCAATAACCCTTTTCCAGGTAATACTGCGCGGATCAATATTCAGATTGTTTTTTTTGCTTTGAATATTATTGTCAATCAGCGCTGCCAGAAGGTTGTGAGCTTTTTCAATAGCGGCAATATCGCCCGTAAAATGTAGATTTATGTCCTCCATCGGTAGCACTTGCGACATGCCGCCACCGGCAGCGCCGCCTTTAATTCCAAAAACAGGCCCAAGAGAAGGCTCTCGTATTACAACTACGGCATTTTTTCCGATTTTGTTAAGAGCTTGCGCCAATGCTATTGCAACGGTGGTTTTGCCTTCACCCGCCGGTGTAGGTGTCATTGCGGTAACTAAGATAAGTTTCGATTTTTTAGCCCTCTCTTCATTTATATATTCAAGCGGGATTTTTGCTTTATACCTTCCGTACAAATCCAGATCGTCAGGATTGATATTCAGTTTTTCTGCAATAGCATTAATATGTAGCATTTTGGCTTCTTTTGCTAATTCAAAATCTGTTTTCATTGTAGATTGATTTGGTGTGGAAAATTATGAGTAAACATTGGTTAGCGATATGTTTTATTATGGCTCTTATATGCAAAATATATTTTGAACAGGGATAAAAATAAATCGTTGCAATATTCGTCTTTTTTTGTAGATACTTAATGCTTTTTTTAATAAATCAATTTCTTTATAATTACTGCTGATTGAAGATTAAGCTAAGAATGAAGTAGTTATCACCAAAGGTATTTAATGAGTATAAAAAAATAAAAAGAGAAGATTCAGGCAACGATAATCCTACTTGAGCATATCTTTTTTTTGGAATAGCAGTATTTAATTTGAGTTTATCATGTCTTTACTTTTAAACCCTAATTTCAAAATACCAATCTTAGTCTATTATTTACTCGGTATAATCTTTGTTTTGCTGATTACAAACGTTTGATCTGTGTTAAAAGTAAAATTCATTTTAGATTACTCTAATCTCCGAACCATTGTCTGCTTCTTATATTTTGAATTCGCCACGGGTTTTGTTCATCTAATTTTTCGGCAAAATACTTACCCCTGCCTTCCAACGGGGTCCAATCGGTGTATTCTTCAATCAATGTTCCTAAGTATGGTTTTGCTATTGTGAGGCATTGTTTGTAATCGAGCGCTTCGGGTTCAACTAATCCTTTTGTTGGGTTTTGTATGGCCCATATTATGGCTGCTATCGCTCCTGCTACAACCTGCATAGTTGTTGCGTTGGCATAGGGAACTATTTGACGTGCTTTTTCTATATTTAATTGTGATCCGAACCAGAATGCGTTTCGCTGATGCCCGGCAAGCAGCACGCCAAGCTCATCCCTTCCTTCGGTTATGTCCGATTCAAGCTTACGTAGTTTGGGCTGTCTTACCCAGCCGTTTCCTTCCAACTCAAGCGCCGACAACATAGCGTCGTCGCAGGGATGGTACACGAACATTACAGTAGGGCGATAGGTTATTTTGTTATTGGTTCGTATCGTCAGGTAGTCGGCTATGGAAAATACCTCGTCGTGAGAAATTAACATTCCTTGAAAACCACCTGTTGAGGGTGTCCAACTTCGGGCGAATGTGCTCGCGCCGGGACGCTTTAGGAATATGGTACCGGAACCCTCTTGATGTTCATGAGCCCCTTTTGGCAATATTTCTTCAGAAGTGCCAAATGAGAACTCTGCCGGCTGCATGAGTTCGTCAATAAAACCCTCTATTGACCATGTGTTGATAAATTCACCCTGTCGTTTGGGACGCTGACACGCCTGAGTATCGCGCTCAGATATCTGAATTGTTGAAATATTAAGGTCTTTTGCTAAAGTTGCCCACTCCTCACGACTTTCAGGTGAGACGGGAGGATTGCCAAATTGATGATTCAGACTGATAAGCGCCTGCTTGACAAAATGACTCACAATGCCGGGATTTGCACCATGATCAACTATGGCAGTTGGAGAATCCGAACCTAATTCAGTAGCAAGTTTAAGGAGCTTATTGCGAATTGCATAATTTGTGCGATCTTGCAGCTCAAGCATTGGATTATCAAAAACACCCGGCCATGGCTCAATAGAGGTATCAACATAAAGCATCTTTTTTTCATAACAAAATCTGATAAGGTCCATGCTTGAAACACCAACAGACATGTTCAGTAAAAAATCACCCTTGCGCACATACTGATTTAGGATATTACGATAACTTCCTGGAGTAAGAATGCTGTGTATGAATTGAGCGCCGTTACGTTCTGCAATACCACGACCCGACTCGGAGGCAGATAACACTGTTATGCAGCCGTGCATATTTTCAATATGACGGTGAATTAACGGTAAAAGCGCCTGACCAATACTGCCACACCCAACCATGATAATATTGCCTTCAAACGACTGTTTTTTGATAGATCTCACCATTGATTTTGTCCTTTCATTATGTATTTTATTATAAATAAGAAGAATTATAATTGTCCAAATCATACAAAGTTAAGGAAATAGTTGAATTGGATAAACCTCCTTATCGCAATAGGTATTAAGTAATAAAAAATGGTATCTCTTTATTGAATAGGAAAAGAAAACAAAAAGGTCTTGCGATGAAAAAATCTTTATTCTAATAATGTCAGGTTGTTTATTAGAGATAAGAAAATTTATCGTTAAGTTTAACAGTCTTAGCTATAATATTACTATTAGAAATCTATCCGTGATAGATTTACAGAAGCTACCATTGGCCAATAACATTCATTATACTTTTACAACTTTGCCCGAGTTATAAGATTTGTTTTCGCCATACTCTACATAACCCAACTGGTTGGTAAGAATTTTTGTTTTGCTAATATAATATTCTGGCACGTTGAAATGTGTGTGCCCGTGTATCCAACATTCCGCAAGGCTACCGGAAATCAATTCCGATAACTCGGTGCCAAATGCTCCATTTAAATTGCTGTTGGCATACTCTTCGGGATAGTTTTGAAATGTAGGTACATGATGGGTGATTACTACTGTTTTAGAAAAGCTTTTCTCCTTTAGCTCATTTTTTAGAAACTCAAGCGACTCGCTGTGAAGCTGATTATAATCATTTGCATTTAGGCGAATCCCATTATATTTTATCAAATGAAAATCGTTAATGTTTTTTTCTATTTCCCATTCAAAGCCGGGATCAATCCTTGACCATAATGTATAGAAGAGTAGCCGTATGTTGTTGTAGAATATGGTTATGTTGTTAACCAAATGCAGGTTGGGTCTTATTTGTTCTTTCACTGTGCCGCTTCTATCTTTTATGTCGGAGCGGTGATATTCGTGATTTCCGGGTAACCACCATGTTTGTTTAAAATTTGAAGAGACATAATCAAAGAAGTCCTGATGTTTTTCCATTATAGAAAATGGCACAATGTCGCCGGCCAAAATTAACACATCGCCTATCGGTTTTATAGGATTGAGTTTTAAATACTCCTTGTTGTGTTGTAATTCGAGATGAAGATCGGAAGCTAATTGTATTTTCATTATTGCAAAGGTATTTTTACGTTAAACTTACTTCCTTTTCCCGGTTCGCTTTCCACATCAATTGTTCCTTGATATAATTCGACAATTCTTTTTGCGATGGGAAGCCCTAATCCGCTACCGGTAACAAATTTTGTTTCTGAACTCTTGATTCTTACAAAGTCCTGAAAAAGAAGTTTGGTATCTTCCTTACTGATACCGATGCCTGTGTCTTCAACCGATATCAGCAGTTGGTTATTTTTTTTGGTGATAGTTATAAATACTTCACCGTTCTCTTTGTTATATTTTACCGCATTGGAAACTAAATTATTAAGGATTATTTCCATTTCGTTACTATCGGCAGTGATATACAAATGCTCCTCGCAGTCGAGGTGTATTTTAATATTGCGTTGTATAGCCAAGGGCTCCACCGTATTGCATACACTCTTGGCAATATCGTACATGTCTATTGGTCTGAGATCGCGCTTTTTTCTTACTGATTCTATTCGGGTAAGATCCAACAGATCGAATATGAGAGAACGCATCCCTTTAATTCTTTCGAGCGAGCGATTTATCATTTCCTTGTAATCCTCTATTTTATTGCCAGCCTGTTCTTCTTTCATTATTCTCAAATAACCTTCAATAGCGTTTAGAGGCGATTTTAGCTCATGTGATAATACCGACAGGAATTGAAATCTGGCCTGTTTCCCTTCTTCTCTCATCTGTTTAGTCATCCGTTTCAGGTATAGGTGCTTTGTTATGTTTTCCACCGATGTCTTTAGCTCTTGCGGGGTAAAGGGTTTCGGAACAAAATTAAAAGCTCCTTGGTTGGTGGCCTTAACGGCAAGCTCAAGGGAGGCATATGAGGTGATCATCATTACTGAGATATCGTATTCTTTGGATTTGATGTATTCCAAAACTTCAATACCATGGATGCCTGGTAATTTATTATCAAGCAAAATGATGTCAATAGGCATTGAATCAATAATTTCAATTGCTTTTTCGCCCGTCTCGGCCTCTAAAATTTCAAAAGAAAAATCCTCCTCCATAAAAGGATAGCCTACGGTGAAATTTCGCAATACTCTCTCTACGCCTGACCGAATACCAGGCTCATCATCAACAATTAAAAGTTTTAGCTTGCTCATAGTACTATGCTTTGTTGTAAATGATATTCTATAATTTGGAAGATGGTATATGGTTCATTTAAAGATAACGTGTTAACTATAAAAAAACTAATTTATTCTTGGCAAGGTAATTATAAATTCTGTTCCTGTTGGCCCCTCTTTTGGATTGTCATTGGAGCTTACGGCAATTTTTCCTTTATGTATTTTAATAATCCCGTAAACTAATGACAGCCCAAGTCCGGTACCTTTTCCAGCCTCTTTGGTAGTGAAAAACGGAGTAAACAATTTTTCGATGTTTTCTTTTGCGATTCCTGTACCGGTATCGGCTATCCTGATCTGTATGTTGTCGTTATCCCCATCAATAGTAATGTTTAATGTCCCTCCATCAGGCATTGCCTCAACGGCATTTTTTTCGAGATTGGTAATGGCATGAAGCATTTGTTCGTCATCCATCATTATCATTGGATTACTTATGTTGCCATTGATATTAACTTTGACATTAGCCGGAATGACGGTATTTTGAAGACTTCTTTTAATGAAATCCACAATATCAACCTCATTGATATTAAGCTTGTTTTTTCGGGCAAAATTTAACAGACCGCCGACTATATTTTTGCATCGCAAAGCTTGTTCGGCAATCAGCTCCAAATCTTTTCTCATCGGGTCATCCTCATTTAATTCATTAATGAGGATATTGCTGTACATAGTGATTATTCCTAACGGGTTGTTGAGCTCATGTACAATTCCTGCTGATATCTGACCCATGTTGGCTAATTTTTCCGAATGTTTTAATGCGAGTTCAGCGGTAGCTAATTTTTTCTTTGCTATCTGCCATTCGCTGAAATACCGATAAAGCCGTTCGGTCGTAAAACGATATATTAAAGCCATCAATAGTAAAATGGAAAGCACGCCAATTGTGGCAGCGCCTATGATAGCATTATGAACGAATTCTCTATTTTCGATTTTAGGAACGATGAGAGCGGCAATGTAAAGCTCCAATTTGACGAAGTACTTGTATGCTACCGTCGTAAGATTTCGATCCTTTTTATATTCAAAAAATCCCTCTTTTGAGCCTTGCATTTGTTTGAAAAATGAACTGTCGCACCACGAACCACCCTCTAAATAAGGATGGATAAGCATATTCCCGTCATTGTCGAAAACAAAAGGATATCCGCTTTTGCCAATTTTAAAATCCGAAAGGATCCGTTTCAACTCGCCCATATCATTTTCCTTGTTACCCACATAAAGCATTCCCACAAGAGTATCATTAAGGTTGATCGGCTCACAAGCGGTAGTGTGCCATTTGTCCATTACTAAAGCAAGGCCATAATAAATCTCTCCTCCTCTTATTGCTTCCGACATCGGTGAATTGTTAGGAATAAAAGTACATGATACACTTGTGCTATCCGAATCCTGTTCATTGGTCGAAATCCTTACAAAACCGCTGTCAATTTCCTGAAAAATAGCAATCGTGCCTCCAATAATGATATTGGTTAGGTTGTTTACGAAATCCTTATTTTCTGAAAGTGGTTTCCCGTCAAGTTGCCATTCTCGTAAACAAGCGATGTGTTTATCACCGCTTACTTGATCCTCTACCTCCATTTCGTAGGTTTGGTTTGTTACTTCAAGGGGTAGGTCATAAAAATGCATATGCGCTACACGAAGGTTGGTTTGAACCTTTTCTAGATTAAAAGAGACTTCTCGTTCAAATATTTTTGAGATAGTCTCAATTTCGAGTTGTAGATTTTTGGTTATTTCTTCATTAAATGCGTTGATCGAGCGGTTGATAAAGAGTAAGGTTACCGCTGTAACTACAATTATTATAATAATCGAAACCGGTAGAAAAAGATTTATTTTTAATGGTATCCTGATGCGGATTTTCATGAATTATTGGTTGGTAAAATATAAAAAAGATATAATTATTTTAAGTCTAAAGTTTTGCAAAACAAAATATTGTTAGATATAACAAAACAAAACCCTGAACGATTTTTTAAATTTCCACTTTGCATTTTTATCAATACGGCTTCTATCTTTAAAACTACCCTCAGGATATTGATTTACTATTTAATGATTTTCTGTTAATTAATGTGTTTATCAATCTCAGACAATATCATTCGTGCTTCAACAGCTTTTCTGAGCTCTTTAATATTTGTTGAGTAAGCTTAAACCCTTCATAATTCTTATTCGCCATTATATCTGAAATTGCAAGATCAGGTTTAGCGGAGGGTAATTTCTCAATGCTTTCAATCTTGTTCATTTCAGAATGTACTTCATAGCCCTTTTTAATAAGGATTGTTTTTAGATCAGCAAATACATCAATATAGTCGTCAGCGAGTAGAATTTTTTCCTTGTTGTCCATTGCAGTATCGAAATCTTTATTTCACTTATTGATTTTGTTAGAAGCTCTTAGTCAATATTTTTTGGGAGTTGGCGTTTGTGAAGCATCATTTATGCTGCAAGAGTGTTTTAAACATTAGTTATTGCAAAAATAGAAATAATTCGGTCATTTCAATTTATCATTAGGTTTGTTTTGTTATTTTGCTGATTGATAAAACTCTGAAAAAAACATTGTTTTGATGCGATATTTTATTGAATTATCTTATGATGGTTCTGCATATTGTGGTTGGCAGGTGCAGTCTTCCTCGTGCTCTGTCCAAGAGCTTTTAGAGTCGGGGCTTCGTTTTAAAACAGCTTTTACCGGACGTGTTACCGGTTGCGGAAGAACTGATGCAGGTGTGCATGCACATCAATTCTTTGCACATTTTGATCTTGATAAAGAAGTAGATACCTCTAAACTCTCGGACGATCTTAACCGCTATTTGCCCAACGATATTGCTATAAAACAGATTTTTATGGTAAATAGTAATGCTCATGCTCGGTTCGATGCCATATCAAGAACATATTGCTATTATTTGGCTACGAAGAAAAATCCTTTCATGAAGAATTATGTTTTGCCGGTACACTATTTCTTAAATTTGGATATGATGAATGAAGCTTCGGCTGTTTTAATGAAGTTCGAGGATTTTACCAGCTTTTCAAAACTGCATTCGGATGTTAAAACAAATAATTGCATGGTTACACAAGCATTTTGGAGAGTTCATGATGAGCAATTGATATTTACAATTACTGCTGATCGTTTTCTTCGAGATATGGTGAGAGCTATAGTGGGAACTTTATTGGACGTAGGTCGTGGAAAAATTTCTCTGACGCAATTTATTGACATTATTCAAAATAAGGATCGCCGGAAAGCGGGAATATCAGTTCCTGCTCATGCTCTGTTTCTTGAAAAAGTAGAGTACGATTGGGATAAAATCCTTACATTGTAAAATAGCTAACATTTTGTTTAATCATAAATCATTGATATTAACTGCCATAATTGATTAAACATTAACTTAATATAAACCACATAAAATATTTTTTATCCTATTGAGTTAAAAGGCTTGTTTTTGACAGAAATACTATTTTATTTTGTTTTTGAAAAAAAAGAATAAATTTAATTTAAAAATCAAAAAATAAATTAGCAACTTAATAAAAAATGAGCTTGAATCAGAAAAAACGCATTATTAAAAGTATGGAAAACGTTGGTGCGGATGTAATGGAGGCGATAAGGAAGAAATATCCGGATGGGTGGACTAATCATGTGCAGCGTGTTGATAAGGGAAATGGCGAGTTTATGCACATTATTACTGTTGACACCGAAGATATATCCTATCTCATCAAGGTAAAGGTAAAAGTTGATTCCCATGAAGAAGTTGAAAAATTTACCAAGCAGGTGGATGCCGGTTTGGAAATTAATGCGCCGGCCGAGGACAATATTGATGATATTGCCGATAGCGCTGACGACAGCGCTGATGATACCGACAGCGCTGATAACCAGAGTGTGGATGAGAATTAATTTTGTATTAGGAAATAATAGATGTTTGTCCCAAACAATCTTTAATCCATTCCTTGGCTAAAAAAAAAGCATTTCCCCTAATTCCTTATCGGAATGACACGAACCGAAATGCGTGACAATTACTCGCTTGTTGTTGTGGTATCATGCTGCTTGTACAGCCCGAGCCTTGGATGCTGTTTTTACCACTCTTATTTTTAGCATAAAAACCAATTCTGTGGTTAACCTACACTATTCACTATTAATAAAAACAGTGAACTCAAGTTTAGTACCTTTTCCTACTTCGCTTTTTAAGTCAAATTCATCAACGTTTTTTCTTATATTAGGTAGCCCCATGCCTGCTCCAAAGCCCATTTCCCTTACCTTTGCCGATGCTGTGGAAAATCCTGGCTTCATAGCTTTTTCGATATCCGGTATGCCAGGTCCTTCATCAGTAAGCGTCAACTGAATTTTGTCGGTGTCAATGTTAGCATCTATCCATCCACGGTAGGCATGTGCAACAACGTTTACTTCAGCTTCGTACAAAGCAACAACTATCCTTTTGATAATTCTATAATCAACATTAAGTTGATTCAGGATTTTTTTAATCTCACTGGAGGCGCTACCCGCTTTGCTGAAATTACCTCCTTCTACTTCAAAATTAAAATGCATTTTTTAATAAATTGGCTTAATACCGTGTTTGTAAAGAATTCCGGAGATCCTAAAAATTGAATAAGGTGTTTCAATCAACATCATATTGTGTTGTGTTGCCAAATGTATCATCTCTTCGGTTACTTTTTTGTTTCTGGCAAAAATGATTACATGGATATCGGCCATCTCAGCCGTCCGGATAGTTTGAAGATTGCACAATCCGGTAATCAACAATGGATTGTTGCTGTCAAGTGTTAATACATCGCTCATCAGATCGGAGGCAAAGGCAAGTTTCATTTGATGTGAGGAATCCGGATCTCCACACACCAACTTTCCTTCAATAAGTGGAATCAATTCTTTAACTATCATTTTATTATTTATTCAAACGAATATTAAATTTCAGCATTAGTATTTTAAAGTAATTCTCTGAGAGGTCTTGCAAAAATAGCATCTTACATTTATTGTAGCGCCTATGCCAGCTTATGTTTTGTCGGTGATTAATAGTGGCAACCTTTCAAGCAACTATGTCCATATAAGGTTCGCATATTATTTAACACGATTCTATTTTACTTGTTATTTGATTTTGTAAGGTTAAATAACTCTCTATTCTTTATAATTTAGCCGCATTAAACTTTAAATTTTAAAACGATGACAAATATTGATTGGAAGAATTTGCCTTTTGGCTATTTTAAAACTGATTATAATGTACGTTGCTACTATCGTAATGGTAAATGGGGTGAGGTAGAAGTCTCTTCATCCGAGTATATAACTATGCATATGGCAGCTACATGTTTGCACTATGGGCAGGAAGCCTTTGGGGGGGTGAAAGCTTTTCGTGGTTCGGATGGGAAGATACGTGTCTTTAGGTGGATGGAGAATGCTAAAAGGATGCAACGTTCGGCTGAAGGTATAATGATGGCTGTACCGCCGGTTGAACTATTTGGCGAGATGATATTTAAGGCTATCAAGTTAAACGAGAAGTATGTTCCTCCTTACGGATACGGTGCATCCCTTTACCTACGCCCGCTTTTAATAGGTACTGGAGCAGAGGTAGGTGTAAAACCAGCCGACGAATATCTGTTTATGGTATTTGTTGGACCGGTCGGCCCCTATTTCAAAGAGGGTTTTAAACCGGTGAACTTCCAGATCATTAGCGATTATGACCGTGCAGCGCCATTCGGAACAGGACATATTAAAGTTGGTGGAAACTATGCTGCAAGTCTCAAAGCTCTCATCAGAGGAAAAAATGAAGGCTTCCCATCTGTGATTTTCCGAAATTCAGCCGACCGTAGATATATTGACGAAGCTGGCCCAGCTAATTTCTTTGGTATTAAAGGGAACAGTTATATAACGCCAGACTCGCCATCAATACTTCCTTCGATCACCAACCTGAGCCTTAGACAATTAGCAAAAGATATAGGATTGAATGTCGAATTGAGAAGCGTTGCTGTGGATGAACTTGATAGCTTCGAAGAAGCAGGAGCTTGCGGTACCGCAGCAGTGATAACGCCAATTGGTAAAATAGTGGACCGTGACACAGGAAAGGTTGTAGAATACTCTAAAGATGGAAAAGCTGGACCCATAAGCACGAAATTATATAATAAACTTAAAGGAATCCAGGAAGGAACCGAGGAAGACATTCACAACTGGAATACTGTTGTGGAATAAATATTGGAAAATCACGATTTCAAATTGGTTTTTTGAGATTTTACATTTCTTGCCAACCTTGAATCAATAAGGGATAAATGGTATCTATCCATTTGTCAGCAGTGATTAAAAACTTGCCGGAAGCGCTACTAATAGAAAAAATTATTTTTTTGTCTTAGAAGTTATTTTTTCAACAAGTTTTTCATCTCCCTAATCTTACCTTGAAGTATCATTGTGTTTAAATCATCTATGATGTTTTTATATTGTCCTTTTTTGCCGGCATCATAAATTTCAATAAACGGATCATCATCAAGGATATAGTTCATCAGCCGTTCAGCAGTTGGTATGTTGTCCATGTTGGAATAATCTTCGTATGTGAACTTCAAAAATGCTGCATGTTCGTTTATGCCTCTTTTGTCTAATAGGTAGCCGTCAACAAGCTCGTCCGGATAGGTAAAATTGCCATCAATACGAATATCTTTTGGATCAGGGAATGAAATTATTCTTGTCTTATCAACTGACAAAATCACAGGTACATTGTAGTTGTAATCCCCTTTCGTCTTATAAATAATTACTGCCGGCGATGGTAACTTAGGAGGTGTATTCTCTTGAGTTATTGAAGATGCTTTTTTTTGGTTTCTTGATGTACAACAGGAGTAGCTTAAAAACAGAAAAGCAATGAAAATGGGGGAGAGGAGAATGTATTTTTTATTCATAATCAAATAAGTTTTAGTCGGCCAAAAATAAACAATATGGCGAACATTTTTTTTTGACAATTTATTTCAATGAAATTATTTACTTTTGTGGCAATAAAAATTGCTCAAATTAAACCTAAAATTTAATGCGATGAAAAGGATTTTAATGCTTTCACTCGGAATTATGTTTTCGATCAGTATGATTGCTCAGGAGCTTCAGACGAAAGAGCAGCCTGCTGAAAACCCCAATGCTCCGGTTATAACATTTGAAAAAACAGTTCATGATTACGGAACCGTACCCTACAACGGTGATGGAAAATGTGAGTTTGAGTTTACCAATACGGGAAAGGAGCCTCTAATTTTGACTAATGTACGTTCATCCTGTGGATGCACTGTGCCAAAGTGGCCACGCGAACCGATCCTTCCCGGTGATAAAGGAATAATAAATGTAGAGTATAAAACCAACAGGATAGGGGCTATCAATAAATCGGTAACAGTTCAGTCAAATGCCTCTAACAGTACAGTGGTTCTGAGAATTACCGGGCAGGTTCTCTCGCAGCAGCAGAGCGCCGCCCCAGAAAAACCGAAATCTGTTGGTGAAAAATAATATTTTCGAGAAGATGATTTAAGTAGAACCTAATGCCGGCTAAAATCGAGCCGGTTTTTTTTGTATAACTTTTTAAATAAAAATTTGAGATGCCGAAAATTTCAGAAAAAGGAAAAAAAATGCCTGCCTCTCCGATCAGAAAACTTGTGCCATACTCGGATGCTGCAAAAAAAAGAGGTATTAAGGTTTATCATTTGAACATCGGGCAACCCGATATCAAAACGCCGGAGATTGCTATTGAAGCAGTTAAGAATTATAAGGAAAAACTTGTAGCTTATAGTCATTCAGCAGGTTATGCAAGCTATCGTGAAAAGTTGTTGGGATATTACAAAAAGAACAATATCCACATCACAGCAGATCAGATTATCGTTGGAGCAGGAGCCTCTGAGGCGCTAT
>JAAYWF010000147.1 GCA_012516825.1 Lentimicrobium sp.
CAATTCGATTTTTGTTTAGAAAATTACATCCTATCAACAGTTGAAAAGCTTATATTTGAAGTGTTCGATGGCAATGCATGGCATACCGTTCATACATTTACCAACCAGGGTGGGAGTATTCCTTGTAGCGCTTTTAACTTCGACATTTCCCAATATGCAGCCGGTAAAGTATTCATGATTGGATTCACTGCCGAAGGCGAAGATACTAACAGTATCTATTATTTTATTATTGACAACATCAGTCTGACAAGTGAGCTTATGGCAGTAGAGCCATCCGCAATATCTGACCAATTAGTTGTTCCTGCCACTTCACAGCATCCCATTACCATAACCAACCTTGGACCAAAAGCTTTAGTATGGAATGCTGCCGGACTTCCTCCGTGGGCCTCTCTAAGCGCATCTAACGGAACTATTGCCGGATACGGAAATGAAGTTATACAGTTGAACCTCAACAGCGAAGCAGCATCTCCGGGAGTATATCAAGTACAGCTTACAATAACAGGAGCAGGCGAACTTGCATCAGAAATTATTGATATCCAGCTTGATATATTGGATCTGGTAATTAATCCAACATCTGTGAATGATAAATTGCAGGTTGGCGAAACTGCAGTGTGGGATATTGAAATATCCAACCCAGGCCCCTACATACTTGACTGGGAGGTCAACCTGGCAACTAAAGCCGATTGGGCTGCCTTTGATATAGAATCAGGAACGCTACAAATTGATGAAGCCAAAGTACTTAAATTAACTCTTGACGCAACACAATTGGCACAGGGTCAATATACTACTGACTTCTTGTTTACCACAGCCGACGGACTTATTGAAAAAACATTCACGGTTTCATTGACTGTTTACGATATAGCATTTTCACCGGAAGCCCTGTACGATGTATTGCATGTCGGCGAAACATCCACTTATCCTCTAACCATAACCAACACCGGTTTGGAGGCTATAAACTGGAATGCGGTAATAACCGATAATTGGGCAAATCTAAGCGCATTAAGCGGAACAATTGAAGCCGGCGAGTCCGTTACACTTGATTTCACTTTTAATGCTACGGGAATATTGCCGGGCGACTATTACTCATCAATGACATTTACCGCTTTCGACGGTGAATTGGTAAAAGAGGTTCTTATCGGACTTGAAGTATTCGATGAAGATACAGATTTCCAAAAAATCCCAATACCTTTACCTAATAGCTGGGGATATATTTCTACATATATTGACCTTGATAAGAACGGAAAAATGACGCTTGAGGCCGCACTAAACAACATACTTGACAAGATGGTCATCATGATTGGACACGAAGGGTTCTTCTGGCCTTCGCAAAATACAAATACCATAGGCAATTGGAATTTGGAGACAGCTTATAAGTTGAAAATGCAAAAAGAGGGGTTGCTTGTATTTTACGGCTCCGAAATCGAAGACAAGAATATTACATTCCCAGCAGGCACGCATTTAGTACCTGTAATAAACTCAAATCCTCTATCTGCCGCCGATATTTTTGAAGGCCGCGATATTGAATTTGCATTCAGCCTCGACGGCTTGATTTACTGGCCTCTCGGTAATATATTCACACTCGAAACACTCGTGCCTGGACTGGGCTACCTAGTCAAGTTCAATTCCGAAACCACACTCAACTTCCAAAATGCAAAGAGTAGCGTTAATCAAAATGTGGTTTCGATATTCGAAAACACAACGCCATGGAATGATGCTTATAACACTGCAAATGTGCATCTTGTCGGCGTTTCGGAAAATGCTGCCAGCGCACTGCAAATAGGAGACTTTATAGGTGTTTTCAATAGCGAAGGTTTGTGCACGGGTTTAACCAAATATGTAAACAAGGATAAAGCATTCCTGATACCTGTATATGGCGATGACTTTTCGAGCGAATATATTGACGGAATGAAAGAGGGTGAATATATGACGGTTAAAGTATTTAGCAATGGCAAAGTTATTGAGGTTGATCCTGTGTACAATACAAAGTTGAGTAACTGGGACGGATTATACGTTACAAACGGCCTGTCGCAGATCGCCGATCTGAAAATGAGCGCTACCGGAATTGACGCTGACGAAGACGTTGCAATCCGTATCTATCCTAACCCATCTAACGGAATATTCAACATAAGCGGCGCTGACGCTTCGTACCAGGTAATTGTAACAAACGCTCAAGGGCAGATCGTCTATAATCAAAAACTGAGTTCCGACAGGCTTGATCTTACAAATCAGCCGACCGGAGTCTATTTCATTAAGCTAATTGGAAATAACCAAACTGTTACACAAAAGATTGTAATCAGGTAACACCTGATCTAAATACTTACAAAAAAGCCTGTCAAATTGCTCCGACAGGCTTTTTTTTATGCCTATTATTGGCTTATCGCAATAGACACAGCCCTAATTTGTAACACACCAATTAAAAAAATTATCATTGTTTTAAGCAAGTATTAAAAAAGTATTCTAAATTTGCTTTTTGAAATTTTCATCTTATGAACATAGTAATTTTTTAAATAAAAACAAACGCCGGACTAACAGCTAAAACAATTATTTACAATATCTTACATTACTTTTATTTAATTTATTAATAATAAAACTTTAAAGCTATGAAAAAAGTCAAACTATTAATTATTTTGTCATTAATGTTTCTCTATGTAGGAAACACATGGGGGCAAACGACTATCACTTTAGGAGAAGGGACAGATTACAATGGGAGCTCAAGCCACCCCACACCTTATGGTACATATTATGAAAACTTTAAACAACAGTACCTTATCCTTGCTTCCGAGCTAACCGAAAAAGGGCTTAACCTTGGAAATATCACTGCTATTGCATTTAATGTAGCGGATAAAAATGATTGTTCAGCAATGCCAAACTATACAATTTACATTAAAACAACAGAGCTTACTGAACTTACCGAAATCTTTGAAGAAGGCTATTACCATCAAGTATGGTTCAACGCAAGTTATTTACCTACTGACGGCTGGAATACACATACTTTTAATGATCCGTACTACTGGGATGGAGTTTCAAATTTAATAGTTCAGATTTGCACTGATATGACTGGAAGTGAAGATGAAAACGCCTCTGTGTACTATACAACAACTACAGCTTACACCTGTTTGCGTTTCGAGAGTGATTACGATTTCGCCTGCGATGCCGCTTTCGGAGACCTCTCACCATACAGAGCTAATATGCAAATTAGTTGGCATTCGGCTACAGATCCTTTGCTGCTTTTCACACCTTCTTATTTATCATTCGGATATGTTCCTAATGGCAGTTCAAGCGTTCTATCTTATGATCTATCAGGAATAAATTTAACGGATGGACCTATATCAATCACTGCGCCCGCCAATTTTACCGTTTCATTAAATGGTGAGGGGCCGTTTTCCGAAAGTGTGCAAGTAACTTATAATCCACCCACACTAAACAGTACTCCTATCTATGTTAAATTTACACCTTCAGAAACGGGAAAAGAGTATAACGAAGACATTACAAATGTTGGCGGCGGCACAGCAAAAAATTTACCTGTTACAGGAACATCTAAAATCCAGTATTGCGAAGCAATGACATATAATTGCGATGAATATATCAGTAACGTTACAGTAGGTACTATTAATAACTCTTCAGGCTGTAGTGTTGGCAGTTATGCCGATTATTCCGATATCTCGACAGATATGATGATTGGACAATCCTATCCGATATCGGTAACCAATGGCCAACCCTATAATGAGGACTATTGCGGGATATGGGTTGACTGGAACAATAATGGTAGTTTTTATGATGAAAATGAAACAATTATGATTTCTAACACGATGACGAATCAAACATATCATAGTACAATAACGCCGCCTCTCGGCACACCAGAAGGGAGTGTGAGGATGAGGATACGTATTAACTTTGGAAGTAATGTTGATCCTTGCGGAATAACTACTTGGGGAGAAGTTGAAGATTACACAATAAATGTTCTACCTCCTCAATATGGTTCTCTAAGCGGCTATGTTACCGATCCTATTGCTGGTCCAATTGAGGGCGCTCGTGTTTTCAGCGGCAGCTACGAAGCCTTTACCGATGCTGAGGGCTATTATGAAATTGAGAGTCTGTTTGTAGGCGTATATGATGTTAGCTGCGAAGCAGATACTTACCATACACAAGTAAAAACTAATATCGAAATCACTGAAAATAATGCTACCTCTCTTGATTTTGAACTTACGTTTGCCGAAATCCTCGTCGCTCCAAGCAGCATTGAGGCAACACTTGAACCGGACGAAACCTATACCACTTATCTGACTATCTCTAACCCAGGAGGCACGGCGCCTTTGACCTGGAGAGCCAAGATTACGTCAATGACGGATCGTCAAAGCTCATTACCCATTTTAACCCAGCAGCAGCCTAAGGTTGTTGGAGCAGATGATGTAAATCCGAATCCATCCGGTGTTAAACCGGATCATACTGACGCAATGCTTGACCTCTTGGGCTCTTTCCCGATGAATGATGCTGGAGGTACATTCGGTATTGTTTGCGGTGAGGATTTCCTTTATACCGGTCGTTGGAATGCTAACGGATATGATAGATACTCGTTAGAAGGTGTATTTCTTAATCATTTTGAAATTCCCGGCGCTGGCTTTACCAGGGATTTGACTTTTGATGGCGAGTATTTTTATGGTTCTCCTAAGAATAACACTATTTATCAGATGGATTTCTTGGGTCAGACTCTTGTAAGCACCATAACTACTACCGGTAATACTATCCGTGGCATATCCTATGATCCTGACAATGATGCTTTTTGGATTACTTCTAATGACTGGTATGGGCCATTAAAACTTATCAGCCGTACAGGAGAGACATTGAAGACTCTAAACACTAATGTTGGAAGTATAGGCGGTATTGCTTATGATAATGTATCAGAAGGCGGTCCGTTCTTATGGGCTTACACGGGTGGTCAAGAGGATATTCATACCCTTATTAAGGTTGATCTGACTACCGGAGATGCTCTTCAGACTTTCGACCTATTGCCTTATGGCATTTTTGGCGATGAGACAGTTTCTGGCGGTCTTGAAATCACTAATGCTGTTGTACCCGGCAAATATACATTGATAGGCTGTTCTCAGAACGATATTATTTTTGTTCTTGAGCTTGCCGATGAGCCTTTAAAGTGGATTAATATTGATCACAAATCCGGTACGGTATTGGCCGGCGAAACCATGGACCTTGAAGTTACACTTAATTCTACCGGTCTTGACGACGGCATTTACCTTGCCTCAATTGATATAACGCACGACGGACGAGAAATTACCGAAGGGGTGGTATCTGTTCCTGTAACAATGACCGTAACATCTACTAAAGGAAATTTGTCGGGCTTAGTCTTTAACGAAAACAACCAAAGACTTGAAGGCGTTAAAGTTACCATTGAAAATACATCATTGATAACTTACACTAATGCATTAGGCCGTTACAAGTTTGAGGACTTGGAAATAGGCTTGTATGATGTTTCATTCGAAAAAGAGAATTATTTACCTCAGACTTTTACAAATATAGAGATCAAAAAACTCACTACAACTGAGCTAAATGTATATATGGAGCCTATGCCTCCACCAACATGCCCCGAGCTTGTTTATCCCGGCATTGATGAAACAGTAATGCCTGACATCACGCTGCAATGGGAAGCCAGCGCGCCTTATACAGCTACAGGATACAAATTGTACCTGTATAATACCTCAAGCGACATTTGGGTTGAAGAAAATACAGATATTGGAAATGTAACATCATATACCCCTGCCGAACCATTCGAAATTGGCTCGTACTACGCATGGTTGCTTGTGCCATACAATAATGCAGGTGAAACCGAAGGCTGCGAAGCGTGGTACTTCTGGGTTACTCCAACAGGAAAGCTTACAGGCGTCGTTACCGATGAAGTAACAGGCCTGCCTATCGAAAATGTTGAAATATTTATTGAACAGTTATCGGGTGATTTTAACACTACAATCTTTACAGATGCCGATGGAGCATATGAGTTCGAGTGGAAATCGGGTAATTATAAAGTTACCTTCTCAAAATACGCATATACAGCAAAAATTAATTCACCGGTAGCTGTTAATCCTTTTACTATTACGGTGTTAGACGTAGCGTTGGATCCGCTTCCCGCATACTCAATTCCATTCTTTGAAGATTGGACTGCAGGCACATTTACTGATAAACAGTGGACAATTGTTCCACCAACTGCTAATTGGAATATCCATGAAGGAGAATTCGGGAA
>JAAYWF010000019.1 GCA_012516825.1 Lentimicrobium sp.
CACTTTGGCATATCCACAGGTGTCCACAGTAGTGTGAATTCCATGTTCTTTTGCCAAAAAAAGCAATGACTTTAAGAAATCAGCTTGTGCCAGAGGCTCGCCACCACTGAAAGTAACACCCCCATCGCTCTGATCGAAAAACACTCTATCTTTTACAACCTCTTTAATAACCTCATGGGCATCCATAAAACGGCCAATTTTCTCATTAACCACAATTTCATGACTATTGAGAACATTCTTTTTTATAATAACTTCAACACTATGTTTTTGACTTTCGGGATTATGGCACCAACGGCACTGCAAAGGGCATCCTTTCAGAAAAACTGTTGTACGTATGCCCGGTCCGTCATGTATGCAAAAACGTCTGATATCGAAAATAACACCTTTCATGTGTGATTAAAAAAGAAAAATTAAATTTGAGTGGTAAAGAGAATGTTGATCCGTTGCGAAATCAGAAAAGCCAACATTCATAAAGGCCTTTGCCAAAATTGTGGTAGAGGTTAGAATAATATCGAGGCCTTTTCATTTTAATAGGTTAATTTGAGAGGACAAAATTAATTCTTTTTTGAATTGAATCTGACTCTTTAGCATGTAATAAGAAAATGTAAAGTTAGTGAGTCGTGAGTTGCTTGTTTGGCTTCTTTGAGCGGCAATTGTTTTAATAACAGAATGCTTGAATAGTCAACAACACGCAACCTTGCTACTATTAAAACCGTCTAATCTGATTAATATTGATTTGAAATTTAAAATTCTACAATTTCTATTTTTGTTTAAAACATACTTGTTTTCGGCATGAGGACAATTGATTAGACAAAGGGTGGTTTGTATTTTAAATTTAAGGATAGCATAATTTAGGCAGCATATTCAGCAATTTGAATGAAAAAGAAATTTCTATCAAACTTAATCCTACTACTATTTTTAAACCTGCTGATAAAGCCTTTCTGGATTTTTGGCATTGACCGTACTGTTCAAAATATTGTAGGAGCCGAAGAGTACGGATTCTATTACATGCTTTTTAATTTCTCTTTTCTCTTCAATATCCTACTTGATTTTGGAATAACCAATTTCAATAACCGAAACATTGCTCAAAATAATCATTTGCTAAACAAGCATTTTTCAAGTATTGTCATCATCAAGCTCTTGTTGGCAGTAGTATATACCGTAGTTACATTTAGCGTAGGATTAATTATCGGATTTAGTCTCAAGCAATTAGAGTTACTTGGATTTTTATGCTTTAATCAGTTTCTGCTCTCTTTTATTCTTTATCTACGGTCAAATATTTCCGGTTTGTTAATGTTTCGGACCGACAGTTTTCTTTCTGTCCTCGATCGTATTCTTATGATCATCATCTGCGGATTGCTTATATGGGGTAATGTTACCTCTTTTAGTTTTAAGATCGAATGGTTTGTTTATGCACAAACAACAGCTTACTTACTTACCGCTATTATTGCACTAATTTTAGTTATGTTTAAGGCTTCATTCCGGCGTTTGAAATGGAATTGGCCTTTTTTTGTAATGATCCTCAAGCAGAGTTTCCCATTTGCTATCCTTACTCTCCTTATGACTTTTTATAATAGAATTGATTCAGTAATGATAGAGAGGCTGCTGCCGGCACCTAAAGGTGAATATGAGGTAGGGATTTATGCTTCTGCTTACAGGTTGCTCGATGCGTTCA
Organism: Lentimicrobium sp.; assembly: GCA_012516825.1. Classification (GTDB taxonomy): domain Bacteria; phylum Bacteroidota; class Bacteroidia; order Bacteroidales; family 4484-276; genus RZYY01. The sequence continues at coordinate 1,676 of JAAYWF010000019.1, forward strand.
ACATGATTGCCTATCTGTTTTCGGTGCTTTTATTACCTATTTTCTCTAATATGATAAAACGAAAAGAGAATGTTGTTCAACTGGTAAAGCTTGCCTTCACTCTGTTGTTCATAGTATCTGCCACCGTAGCAATAGGTTCGCATTTTTACAGTTTTGAACTGATGGAGTTGATGTATCATGATCATGTAGAGGAATCTTCAGCAGTATTTCGCTTGTTGATGTTCGGTTTTATTGCTATTTCATCAACATACGTTTTTGGAACTTTGCTTACTGCAAATGGCAGTCTTAAAACACTTAACATTGTAGCGGCCAGTGGGATGGTTCTGAATTTATTGATTAATCTGATGCTCGTACCCCGTTTGCTTGCCGTCGGTTCTGCCTATGCCAGCCTTTTTGCACAATATACAACGGCTGTTATTCAACTGATAGTGGCTGCCCGACTGTTTAAATTTAAGGTGGATTATCGTTATCTGTTAACATTGGCTATATTTCTTGCTGGGCTTGTGTTTCTTAATGTTTTCTCAAAGCAAATTTTTGAAAATTGGATGTATAATTTCATGGTTATGGTGTTTGCAGCCATATTATTAGCTATGGTTTTGAAATTATTAAATATTAAAGGGCTTATTGAGATACTGAAAACAAAAGAAAACACTTTGGAAGGGAGTAGTTGATTTCTTTGTCGGAATTTAAAATTTAAATAAGTAAACAATCAAAAAGTTCTATTTTTGTTTTTTCAATTGACACATTAAATTTATGGTTCAACAAAAACCTATTAATGAGAGTTTTGACTCTTCTAACCTTTTGTTTTTTTTGTATAAATGGCGTAAGCCGCTGCTTTGGGTTATCGCAGTTGCTATTGTTGGATCAACTATCGTCTCTCTGTTACTTACCAATAAGTACCGATCTACTGTAATCATGTATCCGGCAGCTACAAATGCCATTTCGCAGGCATTATTAACCCAAAATCGTAGTTCTATGCAAAAAGGTATCCTCGATTTTGGCGTAGATGAGGAGACGGAGCAGATACTCCAAATTCTTCATTCTAACCGAATAAGGGATAGGATTATTGAAGAATTTGGACTGGAGCAGCATTATGGGATAAACCCCGAGAGCAAATACCGGCTTAGTAAACTACATCGCCAATACGAAAACAACATCTCCTTCAGAAGGACTGAGTTTATGGCAATAAGGATATCAGTGCTCGACACCGATCCTAATTATGCCGCAGATATTGCCAATAGGATATCTGATCTGCTCGATTCAACTAAGAGTCAGATACAACATGAACGGGCAAAAAAAGCTTTTGAGATAGTGAAAAGCCAGTATTTCAAACTGACCGATGAGATGCAACAAATGGAAGACTCGCTTACCGAGCTTCGCAAACATGGCGTACAGGATTATGAATCGCAAGCTGAGATGCTTAACATGCAATTAGCCAAAGAGATGGCTGCCAACAACACTGTCGGTGTGCAACGATTACAGGAGAAACTTGATATCCTTGCGCAATATGGAGGGGCCTACGTAAATATCAGGGATAGGTTAGAATATGAAAGGGAGAAACTCAGTTTGTTAAAAGCTAAATATGAAGAAGCAAAAACTGATGCAGAAGAGGTGTTGCCAACAAAATTTGTGGTAAATAGCGCCTTTCCTGCCGAGAGAAAATCATATCCTATACGCTGGCTCATTATTTCAGTTACAACAATCTCGGCATTCTTTTTTGCATTGATCATTATCCTGATACTTGAAAATGTAAAACAGAATTTTCCATTTATTGCAAGCAAAGCCAAAACTAAGCGTCAGCAAGGATTAAATACAAAAGACGAAAATAGGGAAATAAATGATCAATTTGATAAGCAGGGGGAGCCGCTCGCTTTTTCTTCAAAAAATGGGACAGAGGTAAAAAATGCTAATAAGATAAGTGAAGAGGATCTATCTGTAATTTCGGGATCAATTATTGAACAGATTAAAAAATCAGTACTACAAGAACTCTCACAACAAAATTCGCAAAACGATTCAACAAGTAACTTTCAAATCCAAACGGAAAAAAACGATAATCAAATGGACAAATTATTTACTAATACCAATCTTTTAAAGATGTTATTTAAATGGAAAATACACCTTGCGGTAATTTTACTGATCAGTATTTTAGTTGCAGTTGTCCTCTCATCGCCAATAGTGATAACGCCCAAGTTTAAATCCTATGCTGTGATATATCCTGCCAATATTCTTTCATACTCTGAGGAGAGCGAGACAGAGCAGATGTTACAGTTTTTACAATCGAGGGACATCAGGGATCATTTAATTGCAAAATATGACTTGGCGCAGCGCTATAAAATTGACTCATCGTATAAATACTTCCAATCCACTATTATTTATGAGTATAGCAAGAATGTAAAAATATCGAAAACGCCGTATGAGTCGGTACTTATTGAAGTGTTTGATTCCGATCCGCAGGTGGCTTGTGATATGGTGAATGATATTATTTATTTTTTTAATGAAAAGATGCTTCAGACACATAGGGAAAAATTTGGTGAAGTGGTGGATTTTTTACAGCAACGATTAGATTCAAAAAGAGCAGAAATTGATTCTATATTAATTGTTCACGATGATTTACGTATCAATTGTGGTATTATTGACTTCCCCAATCAGTCGCGCGAGGTGGTCAGAGGCTTTTTAAGAACTGTAGATGGAAACAATGCGGCAGCTAACATCAATACTAAGGAGGTTCTGGAATTGAAGAAGAACCTTGAATTGTATGGCGGAGAATGGATATTTTATAATGATAGACTTTATAATTTAGTTGACGAGTATTCAAAAATCAAAATTGACCTGGATGAGGCCAATATGGATTTTAATAAAGAAATTACCTATGCTAATATTGTGTCGGCTCCTTTTCCGGCTGATAAAAAGGCTTACCCTGTGCGTTGGATAATTGTTACAATATCTGCTATTGGAGCCCTGCTACTCTTTGTAGTTATAGTTATGGTGCTTGAAAATTACGAATCCTTGAAAAAGAAATTTTAATTCGATAGATTTTGACCGAACGGATCAAATTAATATGGATTTATGGTTTAAGCTTGATATTCATAGCTTTGAATATCTACTTTATACTAAAGGAGGTTTATTGGTTTTTGGTAATACCTTTAGTATTAGTGGTTGCTTTGCTTTATATTTTTTCGATGGATAAGATATTATTGCTAATAGCTTTTGTAACACCATTGTCTATTTATCTTGTTGATCCCGAGTTTAACCTCGGCATTTCTATTCCGGCCGAACCACTTATGTTCGGTGTTTTTATTATTGTAATTCTTAAACTAATCGGAGGCTTTGGTTTTGACCAAAAGATTATCCGGCATCCTTTAAGCCTCTCCGTTTTCGCATACCTTGGTTGGATTTTAGTGAGTACTCTAACTAGCGAGATACCTATTGTTTCCGTTAAATTTTCTGTTGCCAAGCTATGGTTTGTTATTCCATTTTTCTTTGTTGCAGCAGTATTGTTTAAGGATTTTAGAAATATTAAAAAGTTTATTTGG
>JAAYWF010000148.1 GCA_012516825.1 Lentimicrobium sp.
AAAGTTGTCGTAGGGCGTGATGCTCGTGTTTCAGGCGACATGCTAAATAGCCTTGTTACCTCAACATTAAACGCCATGGGCATTGACGTCATTGATGCCGGGCTTTCTACTACTCCTACGGTGGAAATAGCTGTTGTAGAATCAGGCGCTAACGGCGGTATCATTTTAACGGCAAGCCACAATCCCGGTCAATGGAATGCTCTGAAGCTGCTTGATGAACATGGAGAGTTCCTATCGCAAATGGCAGGTGAAGAGATACTTGTTATTGCAGAAAATGAGCAGTTTCATTTTTCGCCTTATAATGAATTGGGCAAAACCGTGCTTGAGCATGGTTTTATTGATCTTCACATACAAAAAATTATTAGCCTTCCAATGGTTGATGCTGCTGCTATTCGTAATGCAGGTTTTGTTGTTGCAGTAGATGCGGTAAACTCTACCGGAGGTCTGGCAGTTCCTAAATTGCTCGAAGAGCTTGGTGTGGAAAGAATCGAAAAATTATATTGCGAACCCACTGGTTTATTTCCTCATAACCCCGAGCCTTTGCCTGAGAATCTTACGGAGCTTGCCAAGTTTGTTGTAAAGAAAAGGTGTAATATTGGTTTTGCTGTTGACCCTGATGTGGATCGTCTTGCAATTATTAATGAGGATGGTACTGCCTTTGGCGAGGAATACACTTTGGTTGCTGTGGCTGATTATATATTGAGGACAAAGCCCGGTAACACCGTATCAAATCTTTCGTCAACGAGAGCTTTGATGGAAGTTACACATAAAGCGGGTGGAAATTATATGGCTTCAGCAGTAGGTGAGGTGAATGTGGTTAAGATGATGAAGGAAACTAATGCTGTTATTGGCGGAGAAGGTAACGGTGGAGTTATATATCCGGAGATTCATTATGGACGCGATGCATTAGTGGGGATTGCTCTTTTTTTAACATTTATGGCTAAAACAGGCAAAAAGCCCTCTCAGATAAGGCAGTTTTATCCTAACTACTTCATTTCAAAAAATAAAATCACCCTCGAACCTGATATGAATGTAGATCAGATATTGGAAAGGATGGCGCTCAAATATTCAAAATACAAAGTCAATAGAATTGATGGCGTTCGTATTGATTTCGAAAATGATTGGGTGCATCTTCGCAAATCCAATACCGAGCCGATAGTCAGGATTTATACAGAAAGTAACTCGGAAGCCAAAGCTAATCATTTAGCGCAAAAGATGATAACAGATATTGGAGAGATCGTAAACTCGCCGGAAGTGGAAGATTAGAACTTCAAACCTGAATCAATAGAAAGTTCTCTTTGGATGATTATTAATAGATAATTATTTAAGTATTAGTTAGATACTTAACCTGGATGTATTTAAAACCACTAATAATTGTTTGACAAGACTTTGATATAATGAAAAGTTAGTATTTTTATACAAATTTTTACATTTCATTATGTTGGCAAAAACAAAGAAAAAAAGAAAGATTACAAAATTTAAATCCATCACTTTTAAATTATCTACAAGGCAGAAGAAGTCGTTGGATAAAAACTGCCGTGTACGAAAGACAACTCCGATCAAATTGATAAAAAAATCAATTGATGCTTATTTATCCCTTAGGATTAATGAGGATCCTGTGGCGTATGTTTCACCTAACCAGCTTAATCTTTTTTCTGATGCTGATTTTGAGGTTGAAGAAAATGATGATGTGGATGAATAAATAAATCTATCTTTGTTTAAAAATAACTAATGCCATGGATCTTTCAAGTTTATACACAGCAGGTTTTTTAGGGCCTACCGAAATTATCCTTATCGTTTTAGTAGTCTTGTTGCTTTTTGGCGGCAAAAAGATACCTGAATTGATGAGGGGTTTAGGGAAGGGTATAAAAGAGTTCAAGGATGGGATGAATGAGGGCGATAAGTCAGAAAAAAAAGAGTGAGCTCTAATTTTCTTCATCGGGATAATATATCAGTGGCTGTAGTTTTTTTAATGCTATTTCCACCGATTCAACCTTCGTAAATTTTAGGCTCAGCTTCTGTTTGCTTTCCCTCATACTGCATGTTTTTGGGTTGTTTTTCAAAAAATCTATAACATGTGTAAAAGCCATTGAGTTATAATATGCAGAATCCTCTGTTCCAGTAAAATACCCAGTCATATCACCACCTCGAAGCACAATTTTTTCAAAGCCTATCCTACTGGCAATCCACCGCAGTTTAATAGCGCTAAACAAACCCTCTACCTGTTCGGGGATGGGGCCAAAGCGGTCAATAAGTTGATTTTTAATTTTGTGCAAACCATCTTCAGTTTTTATATTATCCAATTCTTTGTAAATGCTTAGCCGTTCTGTTGTTATTGAGATGTAAGAATCGGGTATCATAAGTTCAAAGTCAGTTTCAAGCAAGCAATCCTTAACATAACTTTTGTTTATTAACTTTTCGGAATCATTGGCAAATGTCTCCTCTTCAAGTTCTTCCATAGCTTCGTCGAGGATTTTATTGTACATCTCAAAGCCTATTTCAGAGATGAACCCGCTTTGTTCGGCGCCAAGAATATTTCCTGCTCCGCGTATGTCGAGATCACGCATTGCAACGCTAAATCCGCTACCGAGGCTCGAAAACTCTTCAATAGCTTTAAGGCGTTTACGAGCTTTCTGGTTAAGGGTTGAAAGTGGAGGTGAAAGTAGGTAGCAGAAGGCTTGCCTGTTAGCTCTGCCAACACGACCTTTTAACTGATATAGATCGCTAAGACCATAATTTTGAGCATTGTTGATGATAATGGTATTTGCGTTTGGGATATCCAATCCGTTTTCAACAATGGTAGTGGCTACCAGTACATCGTAATCGCCCTCAATAAAGTCGAGCATCACCTGTTCGAGCTTAGCGCCTTGCAATTGTCCATGACCAATACCAACTTTTACTCTCGGACAAAATATTCTGACCATTTCGGCAACTTCGTTGATGTTTTGTACTTTATTATGAACGAAAAATACTTGTCCGCCTCTTGCTACTTCAAAGTTTATTGCGCTTTTTATAACCTCACTGCTAAAGCTGTGTAATTCGGTTATTACGGGGATGCGGTTTGCCGGTGGAGTATTGATCACAGATAGGTCTCTGGCGCCCATCAACGAAAACTGTAATGTTCTTGGAATAGGTGTGGCAGTTAGGGTGAGTGTGTCAACATTTACTTTTAACTTTTTAAGCTTCTCTTTGATTGACACGCCAAACTTTTGCTCTTCATCTATGATAAGAAGGCCAAGATCTTTAAATTTTACATCATTACTTACAAGCCTATGCGTTCCGATCAGGATATCAATCCTACCTGCTTCCAACTCTTGGATAATTTGCTTTTGCTCTCTTGTAGATTTAAAACGGTTGATGTACTCAACATTTACCGGGAAGTCGTTTAGTCTGTTTGAAAATGTTTTGAAGTGCTGCAGCGCCAATATTGTCGTTGGCACTAATACAGCCACTTGTTTGCTATCGGTAACCGCTTTAAAAGCAGCTCGTATTGCTACTTCTGTTTTTCCAAATCCTACATCTCCACATATAAGTCTATCCATTGGAAAATTTTTCTCAAGATCAGCCTTAACATCTATTGTTGCTTTTAATTGGTCAGGAGTATCCTCGTAAATGAACGAAGCCTCCAACTCGTGCTGCAGGTAGCTGTCGGGAGAAAAGGAAAAACCGTTTGATGCTCGTCGTGCCGAATAAAGTTTGATCAGGTCTCGGGCAATATCTTTAACCTTTTTCTTGGTTCTTTCTTTTAATCTGTTCCAGTTGTTGGTTCCTAATTTATTAAGACTTGGAGCTATACCTTCTTTTCCGATAAACTTAGCTATACGGTGTAGGGAGTGAATGCTTAAATAGAGTAAATCGCCGTCCTGATATACCAATCTTATCGCCTCTTGTTGTCTGCCGTTATTTTCGATAGTTTCTAATCCGTCGAAGCGGCCAACGCCATGATCAATATGTGTAACAAAATCGCCGGGTTGGAGGTTGTAAAGCTCCTTTACGGATAGAGCTTCACGTCCGTATGTAGCCTTGCGAATATGAAAAAGATGGTATCGGTCAAAAATCTGATGATCGGTAAAGCAGGCAACTCTGCATGTGAAATCGGTAAAGCCCTCATGGATAGGTCGAGCTATGGTATAATATTGTGTACGCCTTGATGTTTCATTTTTTGATTGGATGTCGTCCAAAATAGTATGTAAACGTTCAGCTTGTTTTAGATCTACAGTAAAAATGAAGTTATCTATATTGTTAACTGAATTTTCGTTCAGCTTTGTGATAAGCATATCAAAATTTTTGTTGAACGAAAGTTGCGGTTGGGCTTGAAATTCAATTGTTTTATCAGGTTGCATCAGGCAACGGGCTCCAAACTCAATGACATGGAAATCGTTTAGATTAGCTAAAAGCTCTTGTCCTCCAAAACATATCTCCGAAACTCTTCCCTTATTATCGTTGAATAAATATGTTTCATTTAGTTTTTTACATTCCGATTCTATTTTTTCGACAGTATAATTAAGATTTTCAAACCAGAAGATTGAGTTTTGATCTATATATTTAATAAATGGGATTTTGCTGATTTTATCTGTTGTTTTGTGTAGATCAGGCATTATTGTTATCTCGGACAGGAAAGCGAGGGTCAATTGGTTAGCTGTATCGAAGGTACGCATGGATTCTATTTCGTTGCCAAAAAACTCAATTCTAAAAGGGTGATCATCGGAAAAAGAGAATACATCTATGATGCCGCCCCTCACAGCGAATTGACCAGGCTCTACCACAAAATTCACTCTTTCAAAATTCATCTCTATTAGAAAATCTGTCATGAAATCAAAGCTAATCTCATCTCCTTTTTTTACTTTTAATGAATTTTGGCCGGTTGTGATGCGGTCGGGAACTTTTTCGGCCAAAGCCTCCGGGTAGGTTATTATTGCCAGAGGATTCCTTGTGTCAATTATTTTGTTTAACGTTTCACTGCGTAATAGTATGTTAGAGCTATCAGGTTCATCCAATTTAAAAGGTCGTTTGTAAGATGTAGGCAAAAACAAAATTTTCCTTTCAGCATATTTTTTTTCTTTTTCTTCGAAAATAGTTTCAAGATCATTATGAAAATAAGCTGCGCTCTCTTTTTCCGGTAAAACGAAAATATGAGTTTTGTTTAATAGTTTTAATATCGCTGCCGCGACAAACGATGGTTGGGAAGCTTTAAGACCGCTGATATACAATCGTTTAGGTAATTCGTTGTTGAGTGAGGCGTGAATCGCCGCTATTTCCGCGCTTCTCTGATAACGGGTGATTATCTCTTCTACTGTCACAACAATCTTTTTTTTGAATGATCTGCAAAGGTACTTGAGTTGTGAAATATGAACTAATAGTTCGAAACATTTAGAATTTCTGAAACATTACCTGTACCTTTGCCATACAAGTTTGAAAAATATAAACTGGTCAGATCAACTAATTTATGGTCAATATATTAGAAGTAAATCATGAAGTGGTTTTACATCAGGTAAGTTATTCGGATGCGCCGGCGCTCTTTCGGCTGATTGACAATAATCGTACAAGCTTGCGCGCCTGGTTGCCATTTGTTGATTTTACGAAAGTTGTTGAAGATACTGAGGCGTTTATTGGGAGTCTTTTTGTTCCGGGGTCGCGCAATTTGGTTTTTACCATTCGTTACAGAGGCGAAGTTGCGGGGCTGATTGGATACAAAGATATTGACAGAAATAATAAGAAATTAGAAATTGGCTATTGGATAGCTCCGGTTTTTGAAGGTAATGGTATTGTTACACAATCTCTTGAAGCTTTAATTGGGGCTGCATTTAGTTATTTAGAGATGAATCGGATTCAAATAAAGTGCGCCGTAGGAAACCAACGTAGCATTAATATACCTAAGCGGTTAGCTTTTCGCTTCGAGGGAATAGAGCGCGCCGGCGAATGGCTTAATGACAGATTTGTTGACCTCGAGGTTTATAGTATGCTAAGGAGTGATTGGATAAAATAGTCGTTATTATTTTGTGTGGGCTTTTAGCTTAACGCTTAATATTCTAAGAGTCTGTTAACCATTAGCTTAGCTGCCTGTTTTGATGCGCCCTCGCTTCCCAAAACTTTATGAAGTTGAGAATAGTCGTTTAAAATTCGCTGCCGGATTTCGGGATTAAGTATGTTTTTAAGTTCTGTATGAAGGTTACTGCTGTTCATTTCTTTTTGGATCAATTCAGTAACGACAGGCTTGTTCAAGATCAGATTCACGAGCGAGATGTACTTGGTTTTTATTACTCTTTTAGCAATTTGATATGAGAACCAATTACCTTTATAACATACTATTTGCGGAACGTTCATCAAAGCTGTTTCGAGCGTAGCAGTGCCGGATGTAACTATGGCCGCTTCGGCATGACGTAAAAGTTGATGAGTTTGTTGGTAAATGACTTTTACTGCCTTTTCGTTTAAAGACCTTTTATAAAAATCATTTTCAACAGCATTAGTGCCGGCAATTACAAACTGGTATTCAGGAAAATGATCGGGAATAGTTAACATTGTGGGGAGCATTTTTGCGATTTCCTGTTTTCTGCTTCCGGGTAGCAATGCTATTATCGGTTTGTTCTCAAGATTATTTTTGTCTTTAAATGAGATAAGATCATGGTAATTTGCTTTTTCATTTTCAATTACATCAAGCAATGGATGCCCTACATAATCTACTTCTATGTTGTGTTTTAAGTAAAAGTCTTTTTCGAACGGCAGGATCACATACATCCTGTTTACATATTTTTTGATTTTTTTTACCCTCGATTGTCTCCATGCCCATATTTGTGGTGATATATAGTAAAAAACTCTTACTCCATGTTTGCGGGCAAACTTTGCAATTCTAAGGTTAAAGCCCGGATAATCTATTAAGATTAAAACATCCGGTTTAAAACGGATGATATCCTGTTTGCAGAATTTAATATTTTGTAAAATGGTTTTTAGGTTGACAATTACTTCATAAAACCCCATGAATGCTAGTTCGTGATAGTGTTTTACCAACTCCACACCCTGGTCATACATTCTATCTCCACCCCATGCCCTTAAGTGTGCCTGTTTGTCCAAAAATTTAATCTCTTTTATAAGATTTGCTGCATGGATATCGCCCGATGCTTCGCCGGCAATGATGTAATACTTCATCTATTTATAAAATATGAAATAGGAGATGATGAGAATAAATGTAATGGCAAGTACGGCAAATCCGGTTTTATCCGATTTTTTGACAACAAAATAATATCTTATCCAGATGAGGTTACCGGCTGTTGCAAGGAGTTTCAGCTTGTTAGGCGAATTGATGGTAAAATGGAAATGAATTATCAATTCAACTATTCCTAAAATAAAAACATATAACACAACCGGCGTGCATATCCCTAAAATAATACCAAAAAGATATGAGTCTTTATTTAAGAAATGCCAGAATTGTTTCACCTTACTAATTTATTTGTTATACGTAGTGGCTGATTTCGTTTCCAACAAAGTTTTGTTGTTATGCCCAAAATCAAAGTTGTACTCACTTAGGAGCTTTATAGATTCATGGTTGGTCAGGTCGAATTTCATCGGCACTACCGAAACCCAATTTTTTTCCATTGCCCATGTGTCAGTACCTTCTTTATGGTCAGCATTGCTAAATATTCCTGTTATCCAGTAATAATTACCTCCATACGGATCGGTTCGTTCATCGAATGCCTCTTTCCATGAACCGAGTGATTGCCTGCACACTTTAACTCCCTTAATAGGTTCATCCTGAAGTTTAGGGAAATTCACATTCAAGCAAGTGTTAAAGGGAAGGCCTTTACGAAGAACTTCACTACTTATTTTTTCGACATACTTTTCAATATGTGAGAAGTTTGCGTTGGAGTCGTAGTCGTCGAGTGAGAAGCCTATAGCTGGAATTTTGTCAATAGCAGCTTCGATTACGGCAGCCATTGTTCCGGAATAAAATACGTTAACAGAGGCGTTGGAGCCGTGGTTGATGCCAGAAACAACCAGGTCGGGCTGACGGCGCAAAATGATTTGAACGCCAAATTTTACACAGTCAACAGGTGTTCCATTACAACTATATTCACTATAACCCTCTTCTTGGTGAATTTGGGTAACTCTTAGGGGCATAGTGACTGTAATTGCATGCCCTTGGCCGGAACGTGGCCTGTCGGGTGCAACTACAACTACATCGCCAAGATTTCGCATTATTTTGATCAGGGTGCGTAGCCCGTACGCATTTATCCCGTCATCGTTGGTAACTAAAATAGTAGGTTTTGTATTAGCCATTTTAAAACTTTAATCAAACTTTTGTAACTCCTGCAGAGATAATATATTTCATCACATCGGTGGCTGAGGCATTAATCCGTGTTACATTTTTTGCCGGAACAATGAATAGATTACCCGACCATGCATAAGAGTGAGGCAGGTAAACAGCTATCTTTTCTTCCGAGACACCTATTGAGCTCAAATCTTCATCAGTAACAAATCCAAATTTTTCTATTGTACCCTCAGCATTTACTTTTACAAGTACCGGCTGGTTGAAACGCTTTTTTTGCCCAACAAATGCTGCAATAAGGTCTTTTACCGAGGTGTAGATAATCTTGACAAGCGGCGTTTTGGAGAGAAGCCCATCAAAATAGATTGCCAATGGCTTAAACAGAAATGAGGAACCAAGAAAACCAACAAGGGTGATAACCGCCAAAACAAGTATTAATCCAAGGCCAGGTATTGGCCGGCCAATAAAGTTTTCGATATACTTGTATAGAATACCATCAATCCAGTTAAAGACCAACCATATCGAATAAATGGTGATTGCTATGGGGCCGGTAAAGAGCAGGCCTTGCAAAAAAAATCGTATCAAACGTGAAATGATTGTTTTGGATTTCATTAGGATTTTACAATAATTATTAATTCAATATTTTAAACAACGGAAAGGACTGAATGTTATTGGGTGTTTGAAAATAAAGCATGTTCGGAGTAGAGGTGTATTATTAGATGGTTTGAGGTGGTTTAAAAAGTATTTTATTTTATAATGGCTCATTAAAAGAACTTTAAAAAGACTTCAACTCTCTCCATAGTCGTGCTGTAGGTAGCCCCATAACATTGAAATATGAGCCTTTTATACTTTTTATCCCTATCATCCCGATCCACTCCTGAATACCATAAGCGCCTGCCTTGTCGAAAGGTTTAAACCGGTCAGTGTAATATTCGATCTCTTTAAGGGTGAGTTTTTCGAAAACCACTTCCGTTGTTTCGGTGAAGGTAATCATTTTTTCTTTTGTACGTAACGCTACGCCAGTGATAACTAAATGAGATTTGCCTGATAGTTCTCCGAGAATTTCTATCGTATGCTCCCGCGATTTAGGCTTGCTCAGGATTCTATTATCAAGGCAAACAATGGTATCAGCGGCAATAATCAAGTTGTCTTTACCGATATCTTCAAGGTTGAATGCGCACGCTTTTTTACTGCAAAGATACAGTGCAACCTCTTCAGGCGTCAGGCTCGTATCAAAATTTTCATCCACCGGTTTTATTCTGATTTCAAAATCCAGCCCCATACTTTCGATCAATTGCTGGCGTCTTGGAGAGTTGGATGCAAGGATAATATGAAATTTAGTTTTTAGCATAGCACAGGGAGAATTTTTTATTGAACCTATAATAATCTTTTTACCGCTCTTTTGTGGTTGGTTCCCGATTTACTAAATACTTTTTGGATTTTTTTTTGTTAACAATCAGTGCTTTGGAGTATAATATTAACGATTAAGCATGTTGATGACTTTTTCAAGATCGCCATCATTAGGCGCTGGTTCTAATCCAAGTATTTCAGCCATTAATACGTAGAGGTTCACATTGTCGAAAGCCGGATGAAGATAGCCTTTTTTAAACGAAGGGCCAACGGCATAAAAGACTGCGTGCATTTCGGGGTAATCGGGATCGTAACCGTGAGTGCCTTGCGCATATAAATAATTGTTGGATTTTCTCCAGTTGATTGTCCACCCTAAGTCAGCCTCCACTGTAATATCGAGGGTTCTTGGATTAGTTCCATAGTGGTATCTTTCCAACATGTCGCTATTTTTCCAGGATTTTACATGTTCTGTTTTTTGGAGACGATTGAATACTGAGTCAAGATATCCTTGTTTAGCGCCGACATTGAATACCGGGTTTTCTCCCATGGTAGTTTCTAACCACTCATCAGGGATGATTTCTCTCATATTAATAACTCTATCTTCTGAGAGTTGTGCCATACCATGATCGGAGGTAAAAATGAGATCAATTTTCTTTGCATAAGGTAGCATGCTGATCTTACGGCAAAGGTCTCCAATTAATTTGTCAATATATTCGACCATTAATAAAGTTTCGTTGCTTTCAGGCCCTAATTTATGTCCAATGGCATCGGGTTCGTGAAAGTAGCACATTATAAGTTGGGGGCGGTTTTTTTTGGGAAGTTTAAGCCAATAGATAAGTGTGTCAATCCGATCTTCAAATGAGACACTCTCGTCATATTTTTTCCAGTAATCGGGTTGGATATCTTTTATCGGTAGTTCGCTACCCACCCAATAGAATGATGCAGTTTTTAATCCTGCTTTTGATGCCGTTACCCAAATTGGTTCTCCGCCATAAAAATATGGGTTTAAACGCGCTGCGCTGTCTTTCATTTTATATGCCAACCCAGTTGCAGGGTCCATAAAGCTGTTGTTTACAATCCCGTGATGGTCGGGATAAAGGCCAGTGGCCATGGTGTAATGGTTAGGGAATGTCTTTGATGGAAAAGCCGGAAGTATGCCTTCTGCCCTTACGCCTATCAGCGCGATCGAATCAAGGTTTGGAGTATTCGATTTTTCTGTGTAATCTTTCCTGAAGCCATCCATTGATAGCACAATAAGATATCTTGCGTCATTGGTCGTCTTTGATTGTTTGCAAGAGGTTTGGAGTAATAATAGGGCTGCGAGGAAGAAAATAACTTTATTTGTCATAACTATGTTTTTGGTAAAAATAAACTAAAACATACTACTTTTTAAAAAACTGAATTTTAATTTTTCAAATAAAAGACGATTCGATTTTTGATTTAATTAGATTGTAAGCTATTGATCGGGATTTGTATGCTGTTTTATTAAAAGAAAAAGAGATTGTCTGAAAAGCCGGACAATCTCTTTTTTTTATTAAACCAAAACGATTAGAAGATATATCTTATCCCAAACTGAAGTTGCCATGCCTGGGTATAGTTATAATTGTAGTCATAGGTTTCTGTTGGATATTCACCTTTAACTTTTACGAATGAGAATTCGGGGACATTGTTAGCGTCTTTTCCTTCATATTTTAGGATACGTCCGTTATTGGAAACTGTATTCGATTTATAAACGCCCCATTTGCTGTTTATCAGGTTGCCGAAGTTTAGGCAGTCGAGGCTAAACTGCAGGGTGTTTCTTTTTCCGGCAACATTAAAGTAGTACTCGCGTGCAAGGCGTAGGTCGAAGCGGTTGACCCATGGAGCACGGGCAGCAAAGGCCTGGGCATATTCGCCCTTGTGTTTGCTTAGATATTTGTCCTGATCCATAAATTTGAAGAATGCATCTTCATCTTCAGGAGTAATAAATTTAATGTCGCCTTTATTTTTAGGTATGTAAATCAAATCGTTTCCTATGCCGTCACCATTCATGTCGTTGGTATAAGCAAATGTATTACCATAAGGTGTAAATCCGGTGTAGAATAGGTTAACTGTTGTAGCTGATTTCAAGGAGTTGTTTCCCCATGGTATTTTCCAGAAAGCTGATCCGATTAGTTTTGATGGAACAACGTACTGTGAACGCTGTAATATGGGGAGATGTGGCCCGTCAATTTCCATTAAGCCTGTATAGGCAGATGCGGCGTTACTGCCTGGCATCCCTGAAATCTCTTTTGACTCAGTATAAGTGTAGGCCAACATGAGGCTTAAGTCTTTTACCGGTTCTGCGAAGATTGAGATATTACCAATTGCGCCCCATCCTTCGTTTGTATTTGTCAGAACGTATGAATTCTTTTTATTGTAGGCTAAATCAGCATAGGCTGGATAGATGTACCTGTCGTCCGGTCCGCTGAAACGTTGCCATGTGTCGTCAGGTTCTTTTAAGTCCCAGTTTTGGAGCATTACACCATTGATTGTTTTTGTGAAAATACCTTCAATAGTTACCGACAATGGGAAAGAGGCTGGTAGGTCGTAATCCAGAGCTAATGAAGTTTTCCAAACCTGTGGCATTTTAAAGTCAGGATCAACGCTATTTACATCGCGAGGAAGTACTCCCTGTTCTGGGGTGATCTCATTTGGTAATCCTAAAATGCTAATCATTTCATTTACATCGGTAATCATTTTACCTGCAAGCATAGCTAGTTTGGGGTCGGCGCTGATAACGTTTCCATTAGCGTCAAATTTGGTTACAGCAGCGTAACTACCCTGTACCATGCCGGAGTTGGTAGGCATATTGGTAAAAAATACTAACGGTAGTCGGCCAGCAAATAATCCGGTTCCGCCACGCAGTTTCATTTTTTGATCACCCTTTACGTCCCATGTAAAACCTACTCTTGGTGATATTTGTAGTTTTGCGTCAGGCCATTTGCCGGTATCAATTTTTTTGCCTCCAAAATCTAATTCACTGATTGCGTTGTTGCTCATAATGTTATCTTCATAAGCAAGAAAATCGCCACGTACGCCATAGGTTAATGTAAAGTCAGGATTAACATTCCATTCATCCTGAGCGTAGATGCCAATTTGATTGAAAGCTACTTCAGCGGCAGGATTTTTCTCACCGCCATAGCCATAAGTAACGGCAAAGTCGGTTGGAGTAGCTTGATTAAGAAAATCGTCAAGGCTTGAATAGCGGTAATAACCGGTTCCGTTACGCATGTATGAGTTGTTTGCCATCTGATGCTCAAAGCTGGCTCCTATAGTTACCTTATGGTTGTTCAAATAGACGTTTACGTTGTCAATAATATTAAAGATATTGTTATTGACTCCGTTGTTCCAGGTAAATAATTCGTAACCGGCAGAAATATAGGGTTCAAGAATTTGGGTGCCGTCATCATTACGCCCATACATAATATCAATAAATGGGAATGGAGAAGAATTCGATCCCCTCATATCTTTTATCTTGGTGTATGTGGTGAGGAATTGGTTTGAAACTTTATTTGAAAAACGGCTGTTTAAGTCGAGGGCGAGGGAGTTTACAGTATTTTCCTGCGAATAAATTGAGTTGGAGAAAGCCATTGAATACTGCGAAATACGGTTTAATCCGCTTAAGCGATAACCGGCGTCGGTTGAGTTGCCGTTTGTTTGGTACCAAGCTTGATTTTTAGTAAAGTTATACCTGAGGCTAAGTTTGTTTGAGTTGTTAATATTCCAGTCAATACGAGCCATAAGCTTTTTGTTACTCTCGTCTGCGGGGTAATCGGTGTATGAGCCTGGATCGTAGCCATAATTTGTAAGCAAGTGTTGTTTCGCTTTTTCCATATCTGATTTGCTGGTACGCGACAGCATTAGGTCAGTGTTTGCAACGCCATCTTCCGAAGGTCTCCAATTAACGACTTGTCCGGGTTTTAACTCATATTCACCATTTACGAAAAAGAAAAGTTTATTTTTAATTATAGGGCCTCCCAACGAGATTCCGTAAGTTTTTGTGGATTCGATATTTCTAATTCCAAAATCAATCTCATCAATCCTATTACCTCTCATCTCCTGATTTTTGTAATAAGTGTATGCAGTACCTTTGAATTCATTGGTTCCCGATTTTGTAATCGCATTGATTCCACCTCCTATAAAGTTTGTTTGACGCACATCAAAAGGGGCGACTACCACTTGAACTTCTTCAATAGCATCTAACGAAATTGGATTTCCACCTCCAGGTAAGTTGGAGCTAAGTCCGAAGTTGTTGTTAAAGTTGGCTCCATCTACAGTAAAGTTTGTAGATCTACCATCGCTGCCGGCGAAACTCATGCCATTGGCAAAAGGTGAAAGCCGGGCAATGTCTTGTACGCTGCGAGTGATGGTTGGCATTGAGTTCATTTGTTGATTTGAGATATTGGTGGTTGCGCCGGTTCTCTCTGTTGTAAATCTTGTTTTTTCTGCCGAAACCACAAATTCCTTCAATTCAATCATCTCCTCTTGCATCTTTACATTAAGAACATAAGTCTCTCCAAGGCTAAGAATAATATCGTCTATGATATTTTTTCCGTAACCTACAAACGAAATTTCAACTTTGTACGGGCCTCCAACACGCATACCGTTAAGGATAAAACGCCCGTCCACGTTGGTAATGGTTCCATACGTTGTGCCGGAAGGGATGTGTGTGGCAACAATTGTTGCCCCAACAATAGTACCCTGCGTGTCAGTAACACGTCCAGTCATACTGGAGGTCGTTATCTGAGCATGTAACGCTGTAGTGAACAGCAATAGCAATAAAACTGCCAGAAAGTTTAATTTTTTCGACATAAATAATTTGTTAAGGGTGAATAAATATAATCTTTAAGTAAATAATTGGTTTCAAAGAAAAGGAATTTTTACCATCGCTAAAATTCTTTTTATTAAAACTTTTCAACAAAAGTTAATATGGATAAGCAACAAATAGATTTTGAGCTGAATAACATGTAAATATGCTTTAACAAATAAAATTTAAGAGAACAAATTTATTGAACATAACATTTTGCCCTTTACAAAAGGAAAAAAGATATTTTTGCAGCGGTTAATATTCAAATTATTATGCACGACGAGCGTGATTCTATTGATGGTGAACTTGATGAATTAATTGGTCGTTTTGATGAGATGGTCAGGCACGACAAATTGTATTTTTTTGATGTTGACGAGTTTGAAGAAATAATTGATTTTTATTTTGAACATCATAACAACCGGCGTGTACAGGTGGCTATTGACCATGCGCTCAGGCAGCATCCCTCTTCACATATCTTTTTGCTTCGCAAAGCACAATATCTGGCTGATATCAACAAGTTGGGAAAGGCGCTTGAAATATTGCAAAAACTTGAACTGCTCGAACCGCAAAATCCTGACGTCTATCTTACGTTAGGGACGGTGTACAGTAAATTGAAAAAGATAAAGCAAGCAATTGATGCCTATTATAAGGCTATTGAATACTCTGACGAAAAAGACGACATATATATTAGGATAGCCTTCGAATACGAAGAGTTGAACGATTATGACAAAGCGATCAAATACCTGATTAAGGCTTTGGACTTTAATCCAAATAATCAATCAGTGATTTATGAGTTGTCGTTTTGTTTTGAACTCGCCGGCAGAGTTGAAGACGCTATAGCCTTTTTTAATGAGTTCCTTGATAAAAACCCATACTCAGATTTCGGATGGTTTAATCTTGGTATTGCATACTCCACCATTGGGCTGTTTGAAAAAGCTGTGGATGCTTATGACTTTGTAATTGCTATCACACCCGATTTTTCATCGGCATATTTCAATAAAGCCAACGCATTAGTTAATCTCGATAAATATGCTGAAGCTGTGGAGACTTACAAAGAGGTCTTGAAGTATGAAGAACCTGAAGCGGTTACATATTTTTATATAGGCGAATGCTACGAAAAACTTGAACACTATTCGGAAGCCTTTGATTACTACCGGCGTTCGTCGAAACTCAATCCTGAATATGCTGAAGCATGGATGGGAATGGGTTCGATACATGATAAAATGGGTAATGAGTCAGCAGCTATCAGGTATTATAAAAAAGCAGTGGAGCTTGACGAATATGATACCGAAAACTGGCTTACATTAGGCGATGCATACTATCGTTACGATAAATTTGATAAAGCTAAGGATGCTTTTCGTAAAGCCTGCGAAGTTGAACCTTTGCATCCTGATGTTTGGCTTGATTATTCTGCTATGTTTGCTGAAGAGGAGGATTTTTCCAATGCAATCACTATCATGATCAAAGGAATAGAACATCAGCCTCAAAATGCAGAATTTTATTATAGGCTTGCCGGATATCTGATGATGAAAGGAAGAGAAAAAGAGGCAATTCTGAATTTTGAAATAGCTGTTCAAATAAATTATGACGATTATTATCTCCTGTTTGACTTCTATCCGGAGTTGGCTGATAACGCGAGATTTAATGAACTCCTTAATATTTACAAACCTTTGAAATAATTTGGACAATTGTCCATTTCTGAGTTTAAAAAAAATACCTGATGCAAAAATATTTTTACTTTGTCCTGAAGGGATTAGGAATGGGAGCTGCTAACGTAATACCTGGTGTTTCCGGCGGTACAATAGCATTGATAACCGGAATTTTTGAGCGGTTAATAAATGCTATAAAATCATTTGATATTACTGCACTAAAACTTTTTTTCACCGGACGCTTCAAAGATTTTGCCCGTCATGTTGATCTTGCCTTTCTTGTAGCTGTTTTCTTTGGTGTTGTGCTGGCAATAATTAGTGTCGCAAGACTTTTCGAATATCTTTTTGCTAACTATCCCATATATATCTGGTCATTTTTCTTTGGGTTAATTGTAGCGTCTGTCTATTTTGTAGGGCGTACTATTAGTAAATGGAGCCTGACGGTAATAATAGTTTTTGTTGCAGGAACTTCGTTGGCAGTATTGCTTACATTTTTAAAGCCAGCCGCTGAAAACGATAATTTGCTCTACCTTTTTATTTGTGGCATTGTAGGAGCCTGTAGCATGATCCTGCCAGGCATTTCAGGATCTTTTGTTCTTATACTAATGGGGAATTACCAGTTGGTTATGATTAATGCGGTAAACCAGATGAACGTTAGCATCCTTGCACCAGTTGTGCTTGGCGCAATTTTCGGCCTTATAGCATTTTCAAACTTTTTGTCATGGGTTTTTAAAAAATTTCCTGATTATACTATAGCATCACTTACAGGATTTATCTTAGGATCATTAGGAATTATCTGGCCATGGAAAAATAACGTTTACCAGATAGATGTTAATGGCGCTTTTGCCCTTAACCGAAAAGGAGAAAAAATAGTTACGGGCTACGAATGGTTTTTACCTGATAGTTTTACAACTGAAGTGGTAATTGCCTTGGGATTCATTGTTCTGGGGTTCTTAACAATTTGGATTATCGAATATTTGGCCGGCAAGAGGGTAAATAAATGAAACGTTTCGGCATTATTGGAAAAAAACTGTCCCATTCGTTCTCAGCAGATTATTTTAACAAAAAATTTGAAAAAGAGGGATTTGGCGATTGTTCGTATGAGATGTTTGAGCTTAATGAGCCTAATGAAATATCCAAGCTTGTTGAAACCAATAACGACCTTATTGGAGTAAATGTAACTATTCCATTTAAAACTAATATTATCCCTTTTTTAGATGCATTGGATCCGGTTGCCAAACAGGTTGGCGCTGTAAATACAATCACCGTAAACCGAATAGGAGATAGGGTAAAATTAGTTGGATACAACACCGATATTTATGGTTTCGAACTCTCTACCAACGCTTTTGAAACCTATAAAAATGCTGTTATACTTGGTACAGGTGGAGCAGCTAAGGCTGTTAGCCATGTTTTGAAGAAAAAAAACATTAACCATTTGTTTGTTTCGAGAAAACCTACTTCGGAAAATGAAATAGGATATAAAGATATTGATGAAAACGTGTTGAGGCGCTTTCTCTGGATCATTAACGCCACACCTTTAGGCATGTTTCCCGACATTGACAGCTTCCCGCCAATACCTTATCATCACTTAACCTCCCGACATTTTCTTTACGATTTGATTTATAATCCTTCGGATACTCTTTTTTTGAAAAAGGGCTTTGAAGCTGGGGCAAAAACTAAGAATGGGCTTGATATGCTACACCTTCAAGCTGAAATTACATGGGTTATTTGGAAAAAGATGATTTGAAGATTTGTTCTCTTAAAATTATGTGTATCAAAATGTTAATCAATAAACTTTGAACTTGCCGTAAAAAATATTTTGGATAATGTTATTTTGAATAAAAAATTAATGACTACTTTTGCAGCCAGTTTAAAAAAACTCGAATAATAGATTTAGCAATGAGTAAGAATCAAATATTAAGCTACGTTGAAGGTCTTACACCGGTTACTGTAATGCCTGACTTTAAGGCAGGGGATACCATAACGGTTAAATATAAAATCAGAGAAGGTAATAAAGAACGTATTCAGAATTTTGCCGGTGTAGTGTTACAGCGCAAAGGTCAAGGACCAACAGCCACTTTTACCGTTCGTAAGATATCGAATAATATTGGGGTTGAGCGTATTTTTCCAGTGTCGTCGCCCTTTATTGAAGAAATTGTTGTGAATAAACGAGGCGTTGTTCGTAGGGCACGAATATTCTATCTAAGAGGTTTGCGCGGTAAGAAAGCAAGAATCAGAGAAAAGAGAGTTTAAGATAAATAATCAAAGTGTTTTTAGTTTTTTTAGCCTGGTGTGTTTTGACATCAGGCTTTTTTTTCTTTTAGTCAATCCTTAAAAGCATATTTAAATCCTGTTTATAAAAAATAAACTGTTTATAAAAAAATTGATTCTGAGTGTTCCGCATTGCAAAGTTGGAGCTGTATCAAAATAAATATGTGGCTAAAAAACCGCAAGGTGCCTTAGAAGCGTCCAATTGCAAGGCGCTGAGATTGAGGGCAAAGGAGCATACTTGAAGTACGTTACTTAACCAGTACTCCGACAAGTTCGGCAACCATCGAAAGTAACATGATTG
>JAAYWF010000149.1 GCA_012516825.1 Lentimicrobium sp.
AATTTCGTAGCACCGTTCACTTTTGGAAATGCTAAATTTTACTCATTACAACTGGCAATTAATCTGGTTTTTAAAGATGAAAAAATATTAGACCAACCGTAAACTCAATATCGCCTATCGGAATAAGTTTTTGATACACTAATTCTGATATCCACTATATCTGCAATTGTTTAGCCAATCCTTAACAACTCACTTTCGGTGAGGGAATATAGGTCATCAGTGTAAGTTTAAAAGCCAAAGCGGGTGTGGAGTAGGTCGGAAAATTCACCCCATGAATTTACTTCAACAGCCGCCTAAGTTTGAAGTTTGGTGGAGAGATCGGTAGGATTCACGGGGTGAAATTGGAAAACAAATTACTCAAACACCACCCTTCCCTGGAATTTCTGTTTTCCGTTGGTGAGGATGGCATTGTAAATTCCTTTAGCTCTAGCCTCTAAGTTAAGGCTTATCTTTTCCTCCTGTGTGTTGATTTCCTGTTGCAGGATGAGTTTCCCGGAATTATTGTACACTAACAGTGAAAGATTTTCCTCGTACCGCAGCTCCTCCGGTATTTTAATGTTGCAGATGCCGGTGGTGGGGTTGGCGTAGATGATCAGAGCATTGGAAATTTTGGAATTATGTTCGTTAATTCCTTCATTGATTGGTGCGTGCTGGGCAACGAAAACATCACCCCATACTGCGCCTTTTTCAAAAAGAACTGTATTACCAAAGTTTGCTGTCCCAAAAAAAGACCCGCATATATTTATTATATCGTTTGGGTAAGTTCTGAGGTAATAGATTGCTCCGCCATTTGTATTATCGCCACATAAAAAATTGCCTTCCTGATCGAATTTGATGATATATAAATCATTTTCGGATATTGAGTTTAATTGAAAGGAGTCAAAATTTATTGTACCACTGAAACCTCCGGAAAGATATAAAAATCCTTTACTATCTTTATTTACAGAAGAAGCATTTGCTGAATTTGTTACATCAGCATGTTTTAACCATACAAGAGTTCCCTCTTTATTGTATTTGGCAACATAGATGCCGTGTCCGGTATCTGAAAAAATTGTATCTATTCCGAATGTTGCATAGGAACCTGAAAAAGCGCCAGGGATGTAAATATTTTCCAAATCGTCAGAATCTATTTCCTTTAACAATGATGTTCCTGTAGGGCCACCGATAGCCTTAAGCCACTTTATATTCCCGTTTAAATCAAAACTTGCAATCAATTGACCTGAATAATTAGGAATGGACATTGAAATGGTGTCCACAGTAAATTCAGATTTGATATTGTAACCGGTGAGATATAGAGACTCGTTAATAATATAGCTGTAAAGAAAAAATAATGGGGGAATTAAACCTATATTTTGAACCGGAATAATCTTTTTTACCCATAAACAATTTCCATCCGGGTCAAATTTAGCCAGATTTCCACCGAATTCGGCCGGTGTATTATCGAAAGTTCCGCTAAAGGGAAGGTAAGCGCATACGTACAGGTATCCATAGTTATCTATAGACATTGAAAAAGCGCGGTCCCATCTTTCATCCTCATTGGTACATCCAATTCTTTTGGCCCAGATGCAATTCCCATCCAAATTAAATTTTGCAATAAATATATCCATGTCATACGGAGAACTGGAACCAATAGTTATTTCGCCAAAATTGCACGTACCAACAAAGCCACCATAACCGTAAATTGAATTTGTTGTTTGGTCGTATTTTAATGCTATAATTCCATCTTTACCGGAATATCCTCCAAAATGGGGTTCGTATGGCCCGCCACATTGCTTTACCCATAACTCATTGCCATTAGAATTGTATTTAACGATAAAAAAATCAGTCTCCCCCCATAAGGTATAATAACCGGTTTTGAAATAACAAGTATCTGACCTAGAAGTAATCCCAACATATATATTATTATCGAGGTCAATAGCCATGTCTTTAGCATAATCAGGTCTGTTCCCTCCAGCGCTGTGAGCCCAGTTCCACGATTGTGAAAAACTTGATGTGCCAACAATAAGAATAATAAGCATTAGAATAATTCTTTTCATGATTTTAGTGTTTAATAATTTTTTTACCAAATGATTCATTTCGATTTTTAATAGTAACGAAATACATTCCTTTCGGATAGGAAGATAAATCAATAGTAGTTTCATTTGATTCCATTGGGCAGAAATATATGGTTGATTACAAAGCTTTAATTATTGATGAAGGCAGTGATCTGTCTTCGATAAGCCTTTTTCTCTTGTCCCGAAAAGTAATTTCAGGGATAAATGTTATCATTTTTATAAATTTTATATGTTCATTACATTTTTTTAAGGCGACAAAAGAATTTAAAAGATCTTTAAAAAACAAATTTTTTAAACACATTTTTTTAATATTTTTCCACACAAATTTTAGAAAAGAAAATAATAATTTATTCAAACCTTGCCTCCACCGATTTATGGTTGCAACTACCGGAAAATATGCCGCCGGCGCCAGCGAAAATTGAGCTATACAGCCCAACAGGCAAGCTGCTTTACAAAGCACAGCCTTTAAGCCGGTATCATAAAATAGAAACCACACACCTGCTGTCAGGATTGTACCTGATAAGGTTGTGGGATGGCGAAAGGTGTAG
>JAAYWF010000150.1 GCA_012516825.1 Lentimicrobium sp.
AAAAAAGGGTGCAAGATGGGACTCGAACCCACGACCCTTGGAACCACAATCCAATGCTCTAACCGACTGAGCTACATGCACCATTTATAAAAAACAGAGATTAAATTACCGATTGTGAAACCGCAGTTTATCGCAAACGATAAAAGATCACTCTAAATAAAAACTTGCGGCAAAAATAATACTTTTTGAATTCCTTTAACCATTATTAATGAAAAAAAACCGATTTGAATCTTTAAAACTGAAACCTGCCACAGTCGTGTTTTGGTGGTAGCGAAAGACAATAACCTTTTATTAGATGGAATTTTATAGAGAAGTATAGATTAATGCCGTATAGATTTGTAGCTTTCACAAGGGATTCAAGTTTACTTGTACCAATGCTAAAATATTTATACCTGACGAAAAAGCCAATATGCAATTTTTGAAAATTAAAAAATGAACTTGAGAAATTGAACTCCAAATCATCTGTTTCGTATCTTATGCCGAGCAAAGCTTTTTTTGGAAACATCAATTGATAATCACTACTTTTAACAGGCAGTACTAACATTCCTGAGAGATACCAATTGGGGAAATATTGATAATCGGCATTAAGATTTAAAACAGTAGGTAATCCAACAATCATATTATCCTCCTCAGTAGGCAGCGAATGAGGATCTCCATAAAAAACACTACTTAAGTTTTCGAAGAAATCGTTTATATTTCTAAATTCAGTAGTATCAATGTTTTCCCAAAGCGCTGATCTATTCTCAAATGTATGTTCTCTGGTGTTTTTGTTAAAATGGATATTTCCCAATCCACTGACGGCCACCCCCAATTTGTACCGATAAGGTTGAAAATATGATTCACAATATCGAGTTACCCGTCCCATTGGCGCAAAATCGAGATTTCTACGGAAAGTAAATCCAAAATCTAATCCAATCCCTTTACCAAGGAATAATGGTTTTGTTCTTGAGTAACCATTCGAACCGTAATTTATCGGGAGGGAATATCCGATATTGGCGAGAATATTAGTAATATCAACGGTATCCCTGTTAACTACATTAAGTTTTAAATCATCTGCCGACAAGTATGCTCCCGAGTAGCCAAGGAGCTGCTTGATGTTGATACCGACTGACCAGTTGTTGTAATATCCCGAAAGGTAGTTATACGAATAGTTTAATCCAATTTCTGACCAACCAAGGGCATCTACATTTATTTTTTGTCCGCTTATCTCCTTTCCATACAAAGGTTTGTATCTTATTCCTTCAAATAAAAGAACTCCAAGGTCTTGGGGAACATTAACGAACGATGAAGCTGCTACGGTTCGCGTAAAAAGCCCTCCGGCATGTTTTCCAATATTTAAAGAAAAAGAAGGGCCAAGAGCTTCAACATACGCAAGGCCGGTAAGATTCTGATATTTTAAAGAATAATCAAGGCCTTCGCCACGTACCTCATTGGTTGGGAGATTGGGATTGGCACGTAACAGCTCGGAGAATTTGAAATCATTTTTATGATAAAAAACAAAATTATTTTCTATCGTTAGTCCGGCGGTAAGAAAGTTAACATCTAAAAAAGTTTTGGAGTTTACAGTAAAAGAAGGATTTATAGTGGCGGTATTGATTCCGCCGAAATTGCTTAGCGTGATTCCATATCTTTCCTGAGCACGTAATTGGTTAAGGGTAATATTAATCAGAAGGATGGTAAGTATTCCAAGTTTGGTAGTAAAGCCAGAATTTATTTTAATTATCACTTGTTATTAAATCGAATAGACAATATTTTTTCAAAAGCTTATTAATAACAAATTTCAAAAAAAATTGTAGATTAGTTATTTTTAATTCGTTTTTTTAACAATTATTTAATTGGGAACCTATTTTATTATATTATTTGTAGGTTTTTACATAGCTCCCAATGGAACCAATAAAATTTAAAAAACAGAAAAGATTTTACTTTTGCTGCACGAAAAATAATTTTTATGGAAATAACAAGAATCTTTGATCTTCTGGATCACTTAAAAAACAATTACCCGAGTGATGCCATTTTAGCTGCAAAGAAGAATGGTAATTGGATAAAATACAGCACCGATGATTACATCAGGTATTCAAATTTATTCAGTATTGGTCTTTTAGCTCTTGGATTCGAAAAGGGAGATAAAATAGCTACTGTTACAAACAATCGTCCTGAGTGGAATTTTATTGACATGGGAATGCTTCAGGTTGGAATAGTACATGTGCCTTTATATCCGACTATCAGCCTTGATGAGTATAAATATATTTTGACCCATTCCGATGTAAAGGCAGTCATTATTTCTGACAAGCAACTTTACGCTAAGCTTGAGAAGTTAATTGGTACAATACCTGCGATAACCAAAGTTTACATATTTAATGAAGTGGAGGGGGTTGCTAATTGGAACGAGATTATAGCTTTAGGAGAACAAAATGAAGCTCATTTTAAAACCCGGTTTAATGAGATAAAAGACACAATTAAGCCCGAAGATTTGGCGACTATCATTTACACATCTGGCACAACCGGTACAGCAAAAGGGGTTATGCTTTCTCACAGAAATCTGGTTACCAATTTTATTTCAACTTCCAAAATACAACCACTTAAATATGGTCATAAGGTATTGAGTTTTTTACCATTATGTCATATTTACGAACGAATGATGAATTATCATTACCAATATCTGGGTATCAGTATCTATTATGCTGAAAATATGGGTACTATAGCAGCCGACTTAACCGAGATAAAAGCTGATGGCTTTACGGCTGTTCCTCGAGTACTTGAAAAAATTTATGGAAAAATTGTGGCTCAAGGAAAGGATTTGCCATGGTTGAAAAAGGAGATATTTCAATGGGCTTTAAAACTTGGTTCTCGATACGAGCTAAATGGTCAAAATGGTAAATTTTATGAGCTAAAACTTAAAATTGCCGACAAGCTTGTATTTTCAAAATGGAGAGCTGCAATTGGCGGGAGAATACAGGTTGTGGTATCAGGAGGCGCTGCATTACAACCCCTCCTATCGAGGATATTTTGGGCAGCAGACATAAAAGTCGTTGAGGGATATGGGCTTACCGAGACCTCACCCGTTATAGCTGTGGGGTATCCTTTTTGGCCTAAAATAAAGTTTGGCACGATCGGCCCAATCCTGGAAGGGGTTGAAGTGAAGTTTGATGAGGAGGGCGAAATACTTGTAAAAGGCCCTAATGTTATGATGGGTTATTATAAAGACCCTGAATATACAAAACAAGTATTTGATGAGGAGGGGTGGTTCCATACAGGAGATATTGGCATGATGGTAGATGGAGAATTTTTAAAAATAACAGATAGAAAAAAGGAGATATTCAAGCTCTCCTCAGGTAAGTATGTTGCACCACAACTGATTGAAAATAAGTTTAAAGAGTCAATTTTTATTGAACAAATAATGGTAGTAGGGGAGAATGAAAAATTTGCCAGCGCACTTATTTCACCAAACTTTAACTATTTGCATTTTTGGGCTTCCAAATACAAGATACACTACCGCGATAATGAAGAACTTATTAAAAAAACGTTGGTAATAGAACGAATTCAACGTGAAGTTGATTTGGTAAATAAAGAGCTGGGAGATCATGAAAAAATAAAAAGATTTAGACTTGTGTGTGAAGAGTGGTCACCGCAAAGCGGCGAGATATCCCCAACATTAAAGCTTAGAAGAAATATTATTTACAAAAAATATGATCATATCCTGCGAGAAATATTTCAATACTCGAAAAATGATGAAAATGGAAAATGATCATTAATAAACAGGAAAGCATAATGACCAATCATGTACTTGAATTTCTGAAGACCCTTGTTGGTAAAGATTTAAAAAGCTCTCCATCACCGATCGGGGTCTGGCTCAATGGAACATTAGTCTCTATTGAAAAGGGAAAAGCCTGTATCAGATACATTGTAAGGAAAGAGATGACAAACCCGCTTGGTACGCTACAAGGAGGAATTTTTACCACAATGATGGATGATGCTCTTGGTGTGGCGGTTTACAGCCTCGGGGAAGATAAGTTATACGTAACTATCAACTTTTATGTTGATTTTCTTGAAAGTGTTCATGAAAATGATGCCATCACAATTGAGGCTTCTGTGCTACGCAAAGGTAAATCGCTGCTAAATGTCGAAATTAAGGCTATCAACGATTTGAATAAAATTGTTGCTCATGGTAAGAGTAACCTTGCAGTAAGAACGGTGGATGGTCTTGTACTTCCGAAATATGAAGGGATGGAAAAAAAATATCCTGGTCTAACTTTTCAAAATAAAGATTGAGCCTCTTTCTTTAGATAGGCTATTGCCTGGCTAATTTCTTTTTGTACTTGTTGCTCTTTATCTTCTAACAACCTTGAAGCCAAATCGCTGGCCGTTGCTTTTTCGGGAAGCGTGGCAAAAGCTATCTTCACCGATCTAATAACGTTTTCTTTGACTAACAGAACCTTTTTCCATGTTTCGTCCGAAACATAAAGTTGCTGTGTGTAATTATGGTTGAACTCTTCATTGATACTTTGAATGATAGTGTTTTGAAACTCACGCGCCGTCAAAACCGGATTTAATAATCTGGTGGCTATATCCTGCGGTGAAATCCTCTCAAGATAGAGTATTATCCTTTCGTAAGCCTGTAACCTCAGTGGGGTTATTATTCGAATTGTTTCAGATTGAGAGGCTTTTTTGTTTCGTAAAAAGTCAATTCCGAAAAAGATAATGACCATCATTGAAACAAATAAAAACAAGTACAGAATAAGTGAAATGATCTCAAAGTTATTCATAAATTGTTATTTTTCAGATGTTGAAATATTGACTTCAAATTTATATTTTTCTTTTAAATTGACTTCTGCACATTAAAAGCTCATCTTAAATGAGGCATTGAAAGATATTGTTTGTTTTTTTAGCTCAAAACGCCTAATCAATTTTACCTATTTTATTTAGCTATGAATATTTTTTTAAATATTTGATCCTCAAAATAATATCTAATTGATTTATCTATTAAAAGCGGATTTTTACTTAGTTGATTATCAACAAATTCGACAAAAAAAACAGTTACAGATGTCTTTGAAGC
>JAAYWF010000151.1 GCA_012516825.1 Lentimicrobium sp.
GCCACATATTTATTTTGATACAGCCCCAACTTTGCAATGCGGAACACTCAGAATCAATTTTTTATCAACAGTTTATTTTTGATAAACAGGACTTAAACATGTTTTTAAGGATTGCCCATTTTAGTTAAACATCTTGACAATGGTGTTATTTTTGATATTTTGACAAATCTCTTCGAAAATTATAGGATTATCAAATGATTTAAAAGAATCCTGAAATCTTCTCTCCACAATTTTTGCAAGTTCCATTTTTTTGCAAGCCGCTCCTTAATACGTTATAACGGTTTCTGTATATAACCGTAGAGTTGCACGATGGACATTCAGTATTTTGGCTTCCGTTTCCGGCCAAATTTCCGATATAAACATATTTGAGTTTGGTTTTGGCTATGTTATAAAGTCGTTTCAGGTCTTCTGCCGTA
This sequence comes from Lentimicrobium sp., assembly GCA_012516825.1. GTDB lineage: Bacteria > Bacteroidota > Bacteroidia > Bacteroidales > 4484-276 > RZYY01. Next base: position 417 of record JAAYWF010000151.1, read on the forward strand.
GTGGCAGACTGGTTTAGTTTGTAATTAGGGAAATAACGCGACAGATGCAGGGGAGTATCACCTCCAAGACAGGTAGAAATCCAATGGATCATTTCAGTAAAATCACTTGTTTGATCATTAAGCTCTGGAATTACAAGGTTTGTTATCTCTAAATGTTTACCCGCCTTTTTTATACGTAATAATGTCTCTTTTACAGGTTCGAGTGAGGAGAAGGTAAGTGTACGATAAAACTCTTCAGTAAAAGCTTTTAAGTCAACATTAAAAGCATCAATAAAGGTCAGAAGCTCATCCATTGGTTCGGGATTGATAAAGCCGTTTGTTATCATTACATTTTTCATTTTATATTTTCGGGCGATAGCGGCTATGTCGAGCATAAACTCAAACCAAACAGTAGGCTCATTGTAGGTATAAGCGATACCAATATTTCCTTTTTTACTTGCTGCCGTCATTACCAACTCTTCGGGGGCAAAACGTTTCATCCGAGAATAGTGATTGGGAAGGTCTTGCGAAATTTCCCAGTTCTGACAAAAACGACATTTCAACGTGCAACCAAAGCTGCCGATTGAAAAAATATCCTTTCCTGGATAAAAATGATATAACGGCTTTTTTTCAATCGGATCAAACCCCATTGAAGAGACAATTCCATAAGTAAGTAGGTTGATCTCGCCTTTTGTGTTTTCTCTAACACGGCAACGACCTGTTTTCCCATCACCTATTACACAATGGTGCGGACACAAGTTACATTGTGATAGGTAACGTTGGATGCTTTCCTGATATCGGGCTGTTTTCATCATCTTCCAAGCCTTTTATTATTACACTATGCAATTGCTCGTAATTAAATATTCTTTTATCTCAAAATTACCAAATTTATCATTTATTTTCAGAATCATACATCAATGTAGGTTTGTTGTTACCTTTCCGAAAAGAGATAGGTTAGAGATTTATTCTTCCCTACAGTCTTTTGGTACGATTTCGAATATCAAAGCATCATTAGGCCTAAGGTCTATTGTAAGGCCTGTTTCAATAGCTGTTTTTCGGTCGAATTGCAGTTTTTGCATATTCCAAAGCAACTCTTTAGCTTCAAAATCACAACATTTCCACCATCCCATTTCGTTGAAGGCATGATCCGAAATTTTTATTCTGATCTGCTGATCATGGCTTTTGTCAAAACTGATTACAAAAAGTAGTTTCTGTTTCGATGTATGCCTTAACCAGATATAGATTTTATTTCTTTGAGGTAATGAACCGTAAGGATTTGCCCACATCAGATCGTAAAATTCACCATTTGCGATAGCATCGTAACGCAGGCTGAAATTAAGGATTTTTTGATAAAACTGTCGAAGAAGCGTTTGGTCAGCGCTTAATCCTCCACCGTCAAATTTTCCGTTGTTCATCCATTTTTGATGTTCGGGCATAGCAAAATAATCGTATATGGTTGTTCTTCCATCATCACCACTAAATCCACTTTCGCCTTGCGCCGGCTCGCCAACCTCCTGACCTCCGTAAATCATAACAGGTCCGCGATTCATCGTAGCAACTAAAGTCATAGCAGGAATGGCTACTTTAGCATCGCCTGCAAATGCCATTGAAGCAAGACGAACTTCATCATGATTCTCTATAAAACGCAACATACGTGCATCAAGTCCTTCCAATACTTTCCAGCAATTGGAAATACTTAAAGTGGAGGCGTTATGGATAATGATATTCTTTAAAGTATCGTAAAGCCCAACTTTATCGTAAAGAAAATCGAATCCTCCAAAATTTATGTAATTGTAGTATTCAAGAGGATTGTATGTTTCGCCAATAAATATAAGATCCGGATAATGCTTTTTTACAATGTTTACGGCATAATTCCAAAATTCTACAGGAATCATTTCAGCCATATCGCACCGAAATCCATCTACGCCTTTACTTGCCCAGAAGAGCATAATATCGGTCATCTTTTTCCATGTATCGGGAACGGGATTAAAACATTTATCGCCATTTCCTTGCAAATCCACGCCATAATTAAGTTTTGCTGTTTCGTACCAATCCTCAATATCCGGCTTGGCGGCAAAAACGTCGTTGCCGGTAATACGCGCTGGTACTTCGATGTAAGGTTTATAAGCTGTTTTTATGGCAGCAATATTTGATAACACACCGTCAGGTAGTTCAAAAGATGTTTGCGGAAGGTAATAAAAATTGTTTTGAGGATCGAAAGCCTTTGTCGTGTCGTCATTTTGACCGAAGTCCTCAACTCCTTCAGGCTTAACATCCGAATGATATTGCCTGAAAATGTGATTAGCTACAATGTCAATAATAACTTTTAATCCTGCCTCATGCGTACGTTGAACGAGTGATTCAAACTCTGTCATTCGGTTTTTAACATCCACAGCTAAATCAGGATTAACATCGTAATAATCTTTGATAGCATACGGCGATCCTGCTTTTCCTTTAACTAACGCTGGATGATCTTTAGCAATACCATATTTTGAGTAGTCAGTCGTAGTGCCATGTTCAATTATACCCACGTACCAAATATGTGTAATTCCTAAATCCCTGATAGTTAATAGGGCTTTTGAGGTATAATCATTAAACTTCCCTACCCCGTTTTCTTTTATGGATCCCCCAATTTTTGGATTTTTGTTTTTATTTCCAAAAAGCCGAGGAAATGTTTGGTAGATAGAGATTTTCGTTTTCATAATCTATCGGTTATAAATTTTTGTAATTTTTGCCAACCAAGCGCTATGTTTTCTTTTCAATTGGTTCTTTTTAAGCCGCCATTGCCAGTTTCCCCCAAGCGTACCCGGCACATTCATCCTTGCTTCTGTGCCAAGTTCGAGCAAATCTTGAAGAGGTATTACCGCCAATTTGGCTACCGAGCTCCACGCTAATCGTATCATTTTTCTATTAATTGTCTTCGTATTGGCATCGGTATAAAAAAGTACTCTACGGCGAACGCTTTTATCAAGGCTTCGGAACCATCCTGCCAACGTGTCGTTATCGTGAGTTCCTGTATAAACAATGAAGTTTTCGGAGTAATTATGCGGTAGATACTTTTGACCATCATCAGAGTGAAAAGCAAACTGCAAGATCTTCATACCGGGGAAATCATATTTTAACCTTAAATTATCCACTTCAGGAGTGATAACGCCAAGGTCTTCTGCAATTATCGGCAAATCGCCAAGCTTATTACGTATCGCTTCAAACAACTGATCGCCTGGCGCTGTTACCCATTTACCATTGATGGCTGTCTTTTCGCCAAAAGGAACTGACCAGTAGGATTCCAACCCCCTGAAATGATCAATCCTCACATAATCAAAGAGCTTGAATGATGATTTTACTCTTTCAATCCACCAGTTGAAATTGTTCTTTTTCATGTAATCCCAATTATAAAGCGGGTTGCCCCATAACTGGCCGGTTTGGCTAAAATAATCGGGAGGAACACCCGCTACAGCAATAGGTTGACGATCGGATGTAAACTGAAAAAGCTGGTGATTACTCCAAACATCGGAGCTATCATGGGCAACATAAAGAGGAATGTCTCCAATTATTTTAATATTCTTTTTGTTGGCATATCTCTTTAATTCACTCCATTGTTTATAGAAATGATATTGTACGAACTGATGGTAACTAATTTCATTTTTCGAACTAGCAATAAACTCCTCAAGCACATCGGGTTGTCTTAGCTTAAACTCTTCAGGCCATTCCCACCAAGGCTTGCCGCCGAACCTGTCTTTTAACGCAATAAAAATTGCATACTCCTTTAGCCACTCTTGATTATTATTTACAAACACCTGATAATCAACGGTATTATAATTCTTTTTCTCATCAAACCGCTGAAAGGCAAGCTTTAACATTTTCTCTTTGAAATAAATCACCTTACCGTAGTTTACCTTCTCCTCCGAGAATGTAGGCATTTCCAAAAAATCTCTCCTCTTTAAAAAACCATCCTTGAACAAGAGGTCAATATCTATTATAATTGGATTGCCGGCAAACACAGAAAAACATTGATAGGGCGAATCTCCATATCCAGTATGCCCCATCGGAAGGACTTGCCATAGCTTTTGCCCTGCTTTGTGTAAAAAATCCACAAACCCGAATGCACTTTTCCCTAACGATCCTATTCCATATTTTCCGGGAAGTGAGGTGGGGTGCAATAAAATTCCGCTGCTCCTTTCGATTTTCATTGCTAAAACTTTTTTTTAATCGTTCTGCAAAGTAAGGACTTTGTAGGTAATTGACAAAATAAAGAGGTTTAAAAATTGGCTATTTTAAGTGAATTTGATTAAGCTATTTTTCTAAGAGGAGCCAAATACATTTTTTTCGATTGATCAACAATTTACAAGTGAACTGATGAATAAGCTGAGTTTATTTTTTCTCAAGCTGAAGTAATGATTTAAAAAGACAAAAAAAAGCCTCTAACCCAAAGGCAGAGGCTTTTTTTTTAATAATGTCTAACAATTATAAGACGCCTTGATCCATCATGGCATTGGCTACTTTCATGAAGCCGGCCACGTTTGCGCCTTTTACGTAATTGACATGACCGTCCTTTTCTTTACCATAGGTTACACATGCCTGATGAATATTCTTCATAATTTGTTGAAGTCTTGCATCTACCTCTTCGCTGGTCCAGTTAAGTTTAAGGGCATTTTGCGACATTTCGAGGCCTGATGTAGATACTCCACCAGCATTAACGGCTTTACCCGGTGCAAAGAGGATTCTTGCGTTTTGGAAAACTGCAATAGCCTCTGGTGTACAAGGCATATTAGCGCCTTCGGCTACACACCAGCAGCCATTCTTCATAAGATTTTCAGCATCCTCTTTATTCAGCTCATTTTGGGTTGCACATGGCATTGCGATATCGCATTTTACTTCCCATGGGCGTCTTCCTTTTACAAATTTTGCTCCTGGGAACTTAGTTGCATAAGGTTCCACAATGTCCTGATTAGAGTTTCTCAGTTCACGCATATAATCAATCTTTTCGCCTGCGATGCCATCCGGATCGTAAACATATCCGTCGGGGCCAGAGATAGCAACTACTTTAGCGCCGAGTTCGGTAGCTTTTCTTACAGCGCCCCATGCTACATTGCCAAAGCCAGAGATACAAACTGTCTTTCCTTTGAATGATTTGCCTTGGGTTGCAAGCATTTCCTGTGTAAAATATACTGCACCGAATCCTGTTGCTTCAGGACGAATAAGGCTTCCACCCCAGTTGAGACCTTTTCCGGTAAATACGCCAGTATGCTCTTGAGCCAGTTTTTTGTACATCCCGTACATATAACCTACCTCACGAGCGCCTACACCGATATCTCCGGCGGGAACGTCTGTCTCAGGGCCAATGATTCTCCATAATTCGAGCATGAGAGACTGGCAAAAGCGCATGACCTCATTGTCCGACTTTCCTTTCGGATCGAAGTCAGAGCCGCCCTTTCCACCACCCATAGGCAATGTAGTAAGGCTATTTTTGAAAGTCTGCTCAAATCCTAAAAATTTAAGAATGCTAAGGTTTACGCTTGGATGAAAGCGCATGCCGCCTTTATATGGGCCGATAGCCATGTTGAATTGTACGCGATAGGCCAGATTGACATGTACTTTACCATTATCGTCAACCCAAGGGACTTTAAATATTAAAATACGGTCGGGCTCAACAATGCGCTGAAGAATTCCAGCAGCTTCGAATTGAGGGTTTTCCTTCAAAACATCTTCGAGAGTCTCAAGCACTTCTTTAACTGCCTGAAGATACTCTACTTCACCCGGATGCTTTTTCTCCAGGTCGTTCATGAATTTTTTGAGATCCATTGCACTAATTTTTTAAAGTTTAAACTAATTGTGAAATAATTAACAGTGTTAATATTAATATGCAAAGTACATACTTTTAAGTCTATTTGCCAAAACTTTTCACGAATATTTTCCCATTGTTAGGTTTGGTAAGAGTAAAAGTAAAGAGAAGAGCCCCTTCTTTATTTTATTTCGGAATGTTAAAACCGTTATAATGGCTGTTTAATCTGATAATATGAAATAAAAATTAGACTTTTACAGCCATATACACTGTATGAAACCAATAGAAATTTCTTTCGGGCCTAACAATCATGTAATTCGAGTTAACAAAACGGAAAACTGTATCGCTGATTTATCTATTAAAAATTATAAAAATTATCTTCAATCAGCTTGTTAGCAATCCGGCGTCGCGCTTCTTTAACATTGACAGGCTTTACTTTTGCCAAATAGTTAATATGATCTATTAGTTTAATGCGATGTTCTTCTTCGTCAACAAAGGAGTTTATAGCATCTTTACCACATTTTTGGATAATATCGGCGGCATCA
>JAAYWF010000152.1 GCA_012516825.1 Lentimicrobium sp.
AAGTTTACCGGCGACAATGTTCTCCGTATCGAGAAGCTTATTGTCAGGTAATCAGCGATGACATAAATCAAAAAAGCCCTGCCGGTTGGCGGGGCTTTTTTATTGGTGTAATGTAGTAAATACATAGAAAAAACTGTTACGTTAGATAATAATAGGCATCGGCAGATACAGATTAAACATTTGACAATCCTTTATCAAGGCTTTGCACAACAAAAGTAATTGTTTAGCTTGTTAGAGATTTCTATTGTGTTATTAGAGTTGAATCATTTTTATTAGTTATTAAATATTGTTAAATTTAATAAAAATTTTATAAAATAGTATTCCCATCCTAATTTTTGTAAGCTTTACAATATAATTATAAATCAATTAGTTAGATGTAAACTTGTATCCCTACAAGAGAATAAAATTTTTAAATTGTTCTAAATTGCAATAAAAAAGAAAATAAATTCACTTTAAGTAAAAAAATTAAATTTACTCGTTTTTTAATTTAAAAAGGAGGTTGTGATCAAATTTTTCATTGTATTAATTTTTATACACCTGTTTAAAGTAGTTCAGAGTATTATTATATTAATATGTTATAAATCAAGAAATTAAATATTTTACTCACTATTATATATTAATTTAATTTAAACGTTTATGAAAAAAGTTACATGTTTATTCGTTGCGTTTGTATTGTCATTAATGATGATACAGATTAATGATGCACGAGGCCAGGTGATAATTGGCGATGGAACCGTTGTTGGGCAATGGTTGCCAATTAATGCTTTTTATGGCTACTCCTATTCGCAGGTTATCTATCTGGCTTCCGAAATTGACGCTTCAGGAGTTATTAATTCTATCTCCTGGAACTTTAAAGGTACCAGTTTAACTAAATCTAATGACTGGACAATTTACCTCGGCCACACTACAAAGACTGCATTTGACAGTAATAGTGATTGGATTCCGATAGGGGAATTAACGCAGGTGTATAGCGGTGAATTTACCAGTCCTACCGGACCTGGATGGATAACAATACCAATTTCTAATTTTACTTATGATGGGATAAGAAATTTAGTAATTGCTGTGGATGAGAATAAATATGGATTCAATGGTAGTACAGATGATTTTTATTGCACTGCGGTTAGTGGAAATCGTGGTATTATCTATTCCTCTGGTGTTACTAATCCTAACCCTGTATCTCCTCCTCCTACAGGCGCTTACCTAAGAGCATATATTGCCAATGTAACTCTGGGTGGAATACAACAAGCCTGCCCGCGTGTAATTAATCTTACTGCTACTAATATTTCATCCAATAGTGCACTTCTTGGATGGACTCGGCTTGGAAACGAAACTCTGTGGAATATAGAATATGGACCTAAAGGGTTTGAATTAGGTCAAGGAACGCTTGTTAGCGGCGTTACAACTAATCCTTATCTTTTGACAGGGCTATCACATTCTACAGAGTATGAATTTTACGTTCAGGCTGATTGTGGTAGTGGTGAAGTAAGCTTGTTTACCGGACCAAAAGTATTTCAAACAGATTGTGCTCCCTATTCTGTATTCCCATGGAGTGAAAGTTTTGAAACTGTTACCATTCCCGCTCTGCCATTTTGCTGGTATAAAATTGTAAACAGCAAATGGGTTACCACTAATAATAGTAATGGTATTTACGATGCCGATGCAAGAACCGGTACCCAATTTCTTAGAATCCCATCGAGTTCCACTAATGATCATATATGGACTCCCGGCTTTTCAATGGAAGCGGGAACTTCCTATGAGTTTTCATTCTGGTGGGCAGGCGATGGCTATGCCGGCTGGACGGGAGATGTATTTATGAACACTTCTCAGGTTTCTACCGGCGCCGTTCAAATTGGAAACTCATTTGTAACTTCAACTACCACTACTGATAAGATTTATAGGCAGTTTAAGTATAATTTCGTGCCTGATGT
>JAAYWF010000153.1 GCA_012516825.1 Lentimicrobium sp.
ATAACCTCCTGATCATTAGTAAATCTTCCTCCATCAAAAAATGAATCATCGGTAAGGTTGATTATTCCCATGATAGTCGGCTTAGAAAACTCAAGCGTCCGGTTGTAGCGAAAAAGTATTTGTTTAAAGTTCATTTTATATTTAAAAGTAATTTTTTACGTTTCGTTAACATGCTGCTAAAATAAAGCAAATTAATTTTGTAGAAATTTTTATTACTAATCAAAAATAAATAACAATGAAGTTTAAATTATTAACTCTTAACTCATTTGTTTTGCTGATAGGTTTGATTTTTTCAAATGGAATAATAGCTCAGCAGATAGAAATAAAACCTGTAAACCGTGAAGATCAGCAACTACAACGCGCCACTGACAAAGTAACACGTGCAGAGGCATCAGTAACAAAAGCAAATCAGGAAATCAAAATGGCAGATAGTCTTGCATCGGCTGGCAAGCTGCAGATTTCAACAGCAAAAGAGGAACTTTCAACAGCAAAAGCAGATAAGTCAAGACTCCAAAAAGAGTATTCTACTGAGAGAAAAAATCTGGAAAGGCAATTGAAATCCGCTGATAGAAAGCAACAGGAAAAAATAAAGCAGGATATTAGAGAATTAGATTCTAAACATCGCGAGCAGACACGTGAAGCTGACAACAGAATTAAAAATGCCGGAAGATCATATGATAAAGGTAAAACAAATGTTACTAAAGGGCAGGCAAAGAAAAAAGAAGCCAATAAGAAGCTAAAAACTGCTGAAAAATCATTATCCGAAGCAAATAAAGAACTTAATAAGATTAGCCCACAGGAGCAGCCAGTCAAAAAATTAGACATTGAAGGCAAACCAAAGAAAAAGACATTAAAATCAGATGAAGCATCGGACGAACAAAAATAATAATAGAGAAGCTTAAAATATTTTTCCCAACTTTTCAGATATGAAGTTAAAAACAATGAAATCCATCATGGGATGGGTTATCATCCTCCTTACAATTTTTTCGGCAGTTTTAATATATTTTTTTCAACAGTTTAATATTCTGTTTTTAGCGCTTCTACTTTTTGAGATCATACTTGTGATCCGTTACCGGAAGATTTTTTCACCATTGATGATCAGGGTAAGTCAGATTCTGATAGGATTGTTGTTTTTGTTTTCTGGATTTTCAAAAGCGGTGGATCCGTTAGGGACTGCTTATCGGATTGGAGATTATTTGACTGCATACCATATGAAAAATGATTTCGGTATTACCATTTTTTTATCATTTGTACTAAATACAGCCGAGCTTCTTTTAGGCGGATTGTTATTGCTCAATATAAAGCCCAAGATAACACCCTGGTTAGTAGCGCTGATGATGGGAATCTTTACCCTTACTACCTGGTATGATGCTATTTATAGTCCTGTGCCAGATTGTGGATGTTTTGGTGATGCAGTGATAATGACCAACTGGCAAACTTATTACAAAAACTTAGCAATTAATGTGTTTGTTCTAATAGTGATCTTCGGGAGGCTAAAAATAAAATCATTCTTTGGCAATATTATAGAGTGGGGGATAGCGCTTCTGTTAGCGGTAATTTTTGTAGGGTTTCAGTATTCAAATTATATTGATCTGCCCATGCTCGACTTTCGGCCATATAAGATAGGTAATCGTATTTACCCGGAAAATCTTATGCCAGTTAAAACCTATCTTACATATCGCAATAAAAATACCGGTGAAACAAAAGAGTATCTTTCTCCCAACTATCCTTTTGATGATCAGGAGTGGGTTGATAACTGGGAATTTGTTGATATGCGTGTAGAAGACCCTAACAAAATGGATGGGATAAACCTTGCAATCATTGATCTGGATGGAGAAGACATCACCCAAACGATTGTTCAGAATCCAGATTATCAGTTTTTTATTGTAGCGTGGGATTTAGAGAGTGCCGACTTGGGCGCATTTGATAAGATTAATCAATGGAGCGTTGCAGCCGAAGAGATAGGGATTAGATTAATTGTTCTGACAAGCTCAGAAGAGAAATTAATAAACGATCTGATAGATGAAAGAAATCTTACAGATGCATTTGAATTTTATAATTCAGATGATATTGAACTGAAAACGATGATACGGGCAAATCCGGGTTTGATGCTCATTAAAAATGGTCTGATCATCAATAAGTGGCATAATAACAAAATACCTGATTGGAAAACTTTGAGCAGGGATTATTTTCTAAATCATTAACAAAGAGTTAATGCTCTGAAATAGTGATTTTTACTTTGTGAAGTAAAGTTGCGGAATAGGTGATTTAGGTAGCCTATACAGATACCTGGACAAACTATGCCGGTTGGCGTTAAAGTTTTGATTTGAAAAAAATACCTGATGAATTACCGAAAGCAATTTATACTTGATGAAGAATACAAGGTTTTCGCTATCAAGAATACGGGCAAGGAGACGTTTAAGAAGTAGCGTTATTTCATGTCGCTTGATCGTCAGATAGATAACAAAGCTCCCAACTATCTTAAACAGGCATTAGGTTGCCCCTGTCACGCGCCTTATGCTGACAACGCTGGGATTCAACTGGCTTTAGGACAGGTTTTTGAAAGAGACAAAGATCATTTGTTCAATTACTATAGAGATATGCTAATTGCCATTTATGCAGGATTAGCGGTCGAAGAGATATTATTGAACGGATTGTCGAAAGCTTTAGACTAAATATTGAATACTATTTAAACTAATTTTGCCAAAATAGTATTCGTTTTTTTTATTTATACTATCATGATTTGTTTTATCAACAATAGTTTCGTGCCATATCGGGATGCAACGCTTCATATTTCCGATGTCGGCCTGCAAAGGGGCTTTGGTATTTTCGATTATTTTATTTCAGTAAATGGCGCCATACCATTTTTTGATGATTATCTAAACCGGTTTTATCTATCAGCCGAAAAGTTAAATCTGAAGGTGCCTTTCGATAGAGGCGATTTGAAGAAGAAGATCTATCATTTATTAAATGAAAATAAGTTGGCAATTACAGGGGTCAAATTATTGCTCACAGGTGGTTTTGCGGATGATCTTTATACGCCTACCGATCCTAATTTCTTGATTATTAATATACCTGTGCCTAATTATTCCGATACTTATTCGGATGGGATTAAGCTTCTGCTGCTTGATTATGTGCGATACTTGCCGGAGGTGAAAACAACGTTTTATTTACCTGCATTAAGCCTTTTGCCTGAACTGAAGCGCATCGGAGCTTTAGAAACGCTTTATCATCATAAAGGTATAGTTTACGAAACAACTCGTGCAAATTTTTTCATTATTAAAAACGGTGTTTTAATAACACCTTCCGAAGGGATTTTGAAAGGCATTACACGCAAGCATGTTCTTAAAGTTGCTCGATTGCAAATGAAGGTGGAAGAACGAATAGTAAAACTTGACGAAATTTTTGATTCGGATGAGATTTTCATTACGGGCACTTCAAAACACATACTCCCAGTTGTAAATATTGATGGAAAAATCATAGCTAATGGACGTCCAGGCACAATAACCAATAAATTAGCTCAGGATTTTAAAGCTTATTATCAGGATCAGATTGATAAAAAATAGCCTCTTTATCTATATCTAAAAAAATTAATGACAAAGAAATATTCTATTGTACTCCTTCAAGTTAAGCATCAGAAAATTGTTATGACAATAAAATACTATTACCAACACGACTATTATTCCAATACCTCTAAAGAGATCTCTGACCAATTGTTTATGTGAAAAATTTTCATAATAACTCATCTGAAATAACTGATTTCTCGTTTACGAAAATATGTATCCAAAAACCTACTTACGTATTTAATTCACAATTTTTAAGAGTGTTTAAGTATTTTTTAGAAAACCAATCAATCTCTCTTCTTTTATATTGCATTATATAGCGCGGATGTTCCAGTGGAATAATTTTTTTGAAAAGTTTGAGAGAT
>JAAYWF010000020.1 GCA_012516825.1 Lentimicrobium sp.
TGAATGGATCCCGTTTGAGAAAACAGCATCACGTTAATTGCCAACAAACTCACAATTGTTAAAAGTAAATGTTTTAACATACCATATAATTTTATATAAGATTTTACATTTTACTAAAGGCGGCTAAATTAGTAATATTTAAATCGTACAAACAAACCTTTTCAGTTTTTACTATTATTTAAATTCAAACTGAATTAAAATTTTCGTTTTAAAACCTCCGAATAGATAACTGCACTACGTAAATCAAAATCAGACTGTACAATAGTTTCAGCTAAATCAAATTTTTCATAATCCTCTTCAATTGTTACAGGAATTGTGGGAGTGATTTTATCATGACTTTCAAATTCTTTATCCAATATTTTTTGATCTTTTGAAAATTTTGACTCAAAATACCTTTGATAAATGTTTTTTTCTTCAATGATATCTTCATCATAATTAACAACAGGTTCAACAATGGTTTCCTCTTCTAATGAAGTTTCAGTATCGTCATCCAACAAAGTTTTAAAAATAGTTTCGATAACTTTCCCTGGCGACTCCTCTTCTGCTTTTTCTTGCTGCACCTCCTGTGTTATTTTTCGCATTTCATCAATTTTCGCACGTTCAGCCGCAGCTTTTGCAGCCTCCTTTCGTCTCTTTTTCTGATTTTGCTGATAAAATGAAAAGACTAACCAAGCAACCAACAACAAAAAGTAAAACAAGTCTTCCATATTCCTACATTTTTCAGATCATTAGTCCTTTAAAACCTTGCAAAAATAATGTTTGATTATTAATAAGCTTTAATTTTTTTGTAAAAATAGATATTTCGGGCTAATGCACTAAAAAAACTTACTTAAAACTTTTAATATGGCAAGATTGTATCCTCTATGAAGTATTCATAATCAGAACAATAAAAAACCTACTAAACAAAGACTCAATAGGCGTATCATTTCCCAACAATTTTGAAAAATTAAGATATTAAAATGTTGTTCAAGAAAAATTTAGGTAACCTTTAATTGATTAAAGCGGCCAAAAATTCATTTGCGAAGACTTTTCTGATAATTCGTTTGTCTTTTTTGCGAAGCTTTCATTCTTTGTTGCGTCTCTTTAGTCTGCCTTTGAAAATGCTGTTTTTTTAATGCTTTATAGGCTTTTTTCCTTCTACGTTCCTCTTCGACTAATTTTTTCTCAATTCTATTTTGTTTCCTTATTGCCTGAGTTTTACAACCTTCGGCAGTTATTAAAACTAACAAAACGCTGATAAGAAAAATTAAATTTTTACCCCTTAGCATATCAAATCAGTCGAAATATTAAATCCATATTTTCGTTTTCATTATTGATCAGAATCAGTTTCGGTAAGCAAGAAAATGATAGATTTAAGAAACTCAAATACTTTTAGATGAAACAAAGAACGAATTTTCTTTCCCGATTATTTTTGGCCGCTCTCGTTGTTTGTTTTTTCTTTATTGGCGGATGCGGAAAGGATGAGCAACCACCTATTGATGTGGGCTATGTAAATCTCACTATTTATCCCAATTCCACCGAATATATACAATTGAATTCGCCTGGAGGATATGTTTATCTTTATGCCGAGCCACCAAGCAGAGGTATTATTGCCTATCGGCTTTCTTCTAATGAATTCAAGGCTTATGAGCGAACTCCCACGTACAAAAAGGATAGTTGTGGAATATACAACCGAGTGATTGTTGATGAATCGGGCTTTTTTATAATTGATACTTGTACCAACAGCAAGTGGTTGATCATTGATGGTACTGTTTACGAAGGGCCGGCAAAATATGCACTCTACCCATACAAAACCTTTTATGATGGCTATACCCTGCGCATTTACAATTAGTTTATCAGAATCCTTTCAAACACAATCGCTGCCTCCATTGATTGCATAAATAGTGCAGATATAGAAAATCAAATAAAAGCTTAATTAGTTTACGTTTACTTGTTGGAGATTCTTAAAAAGAATAAGATCTGTTAATCAATATTTATAATGCTCAGGCTTGTAAGGCCCACCAATCGGCACTCCTATATAATCTGCTTGTTCCTGGGTAAGTTTTGTAAGCTTCACTCCAAGATGATCGAGGTGAAGCCTGGCAACCGCTTCATCAATGATTTTCGGTAAGCGGTAAACATCTACTTTATAGTTGTTTCTGTTTTTCCATAAATCAATCTGCGCCAAGGTCTGATTGCTGAATGAGTTACTCATCACAAACGATGGATGTCCTGTGGCACAACCAAGGTTAACTAATCGCCCTTCGGCCAACAGATAAATAGAATGTCCATCGTCAAAAGTATATCGGTCAACTTGTGGTTTGATATTAATTTTTCTTACTGTAGGGTCGCTGTTAAGCTTTTCTACCTGAATTTCGTTATCAAAGTGGCCAATGTTGCAAACAATTGCTTCATCTTTCATCTTTTTCATGTGATCAAGCGTTATCACATCCTTATTTCCGGTAGCGGTAACAAAAACTTGTCCCTCTTTAAGAGCTTCATCAATAGTAGTTACCTCAAAACCCTCCATTGAGGCCTGCATGGCATTAATTGGATCTATTTCGGTAACTATCACTCGAGCGCCATAAGCCCGCATTGATTTTGCCGATCCTTTCCCTACATCGCCATATCCTAACACTACCACTACCTTTCCTGCAAGCATTACATCAGTAGCCCGCTTAATTCCATCGGCTAACGACTCCCGGCAGCCATATAAATTATCGAATTTTGATTTGGTTACCGAATCATTCACATTGATCGCTGGCACAAGTAGTTCGTTACGCTCTTTCATCTGGTAAAGCCTGTTGACACCCGTTGTTGTCTCTTCCGACACACCTAACCACTCTTCTGTCGTTCGATGCCATTTTTTTGGGTCATCCACAAAAGTACGTTGTAACAGACCCATTATTGCTTTTTCTTCGGCATTTGATGTTTGTGCTTTCAGCAGTTCCGGATTCTTTTCAACGGCTACTCCCTTGTGCAATAGCAATGTGGCATCTCCACCGTCATCCACCACCAATTGAGGCCCTTTACCGCCCGGAAAGGATAGCGCTTGAGCAGTACACCACCAATATTCATCAATGGTTTCACCTTTCCATGCAAATACCGGTACTCCACGTGAAGCAACAGCCGCAGCAGCATGGTCTTGGGTTGAAAAAATATTGCAGCTCGACCATCGTACGTCAGCGCCAAGCTCAGTTAAAGTCTCAATGAGCACAGCAGTCTGTATGGTCATGTGTAACGAACCGCTAATACGTACACCTTCTAAAGGCTTCTCTTCTGAATACTGCCTCCTGATTGCCATCAAACCCGGCATCTCCTTTTCAGCAATCTCAATCTCTTTCCTACCCCACTCAGCCAGATTAATATCTTTCACCTTATAATCAAGGTTGGTATCTATCATTAATTTTTCCATATCTTACCTTCGATTTTTTTGCAAAAATATAGTTTTCATCCTTTAACATAAGTAAAAATTGGTTGTTCATCTGTCGGTATAAAATATAACCATTAAAGGAAGCTTTTTATTTTTGTAAATTGTTTTCTTAAACATAATACAAATGTGTGGCAGATATTCTTTTGCTCCGGATTTAAAAATCGTAAACGAGCATTATGACATTAGCGTAAACGACGGCGATTTAACACCAAACTACAACTGTGCTCCTTCTCAACTTTTACCGGTGATCACAAACGATAAATCAATAGGTTTCAACTTTTTTCGCTGGGGGCTTATTCCATTTTGGGCAAAAGATATCTCTATTGGCAACAAGTTTATCAATGCAAGGAGCGAGACCATTTTAGAAAAACCATCATTCAGAAATGCTTTCAGACAAAGACGATGCCTTGTTCCTGCAGATGCTTTTTATGAATGGAAACAAGAAGTAAAAGAAAAAATTCCTTATCGGATATTTCTCAAAAATCAAAATATCTTTTCGATGGCCGGTATTTGGGAAAAATGTAAGCTATCAAATGGTGAAACAATTTTTTCATTTGCCATTATCACTACCCAACCAAATACATTAATGACTAAGATTCATAACCGTATGCCAGTTATTTTAGATAAAAAAGGTGAAGATCTATGGATTAATAACACCGACGAAAAAGAACTTACAAATCTGCTAAAGCCCTTTCCGGCAGAACAAATGACGGCATATCGTATTTCGAATCTTGTAAACTCACCTCGTAATAATTCACCAAAAATAATCGAACCAATTGCTGATAACAGCCTTTTCAATTGATACTTTCTTCCTTTGATTTTAAATCTGTCAGACTATTTTAAACCTTACTTTTGTTTCAAATTTAGCTTTAAAAATGGATGATTTATTCGCTGAAGTATTACTACCACTTCCACTTTCTGGGAGTTTTACTTATAAAATACCGTCAGGTTTAGATGTTGAAGTTGAGCCTGGTAAGAGAGTTGTTGTTCAGTTCGGAAAATCAAAGTTATATACTGGTCTTGTTAAAACATTACACCACAACAAGCCTGAAAATTATACTGCAAAACCCATTATTTCAGTTCTTGATCATACGCCGGTTGTAAATCCAATACAGTTTCATTTTTGGGATTGGATGGCAGATTATTATATGTGCTTCGAAGGCGAAGTAATGAATGCCGCATTGCCATCGGCATTAAAACTTGCAAGTGAAACACGTATAGTGCAAAATCCCTCGTTCAATGGCGACACCTCTCAGCTTAACAATACCGAATATTTAGTGGCTGAAGCTATTGATATACAAAAATCGCTAACTATTTCTGAGGTCTCCCGCATTGTGGAGTTTAAAAAGGTGATCCCTTTGATAAAAAATTTGATTGAGAAAAATGTAGTGTTACTGGAGGAGGAGTTAAAAGAGGTTTATCGCCCGAAGATGGAAACCTGGATGCGACTTACCGAAAAATACAGAACCGAAGAGGCCATTAAAACATTGATGGATTCACTCGAAAAAAGAGCCTACAAACAATTGGAGGTAATGATTTCGTTTTTAAGCAATATAGATGACTTTTCGGATGAAAATGCGATGATTAAAAAATCCGACTTGCTTCAACTTGCCTCTGCTGACACACAACAGATAACTGCTCTTGAAAGAAAGGGGGTTTTTGAAATAATTGAAAAAGCTGGTAGCCGTCTTGAGTCCTTCGAGGTTACAACACCGGTCTCTTCTATAATATTAACAGAACCACAGCAAACAGCGTTCAGCCATATAAAACAGGGTTTTGAAAATCACAATGTTACTTTACTACATGGTGTAACATCAAGCGGAAAAACCGAAATATATATCCGGCTAATTGATGAAGTGATCAATAGCGGAAAACAGGCATTATTCTTATTACCCGAAATTGCATTAACCACACAGTTGATAAATCGCGTTAGGAAATATTTTGGAAATCAAGTTGGTGTCTATCACTCCAGATATAGCATGATGGAGCGAGTTGAAATCTGGAACAAAGTGATACAAGAATATGATAGCTTAACCGATGCAACTGATAAGTACAGCGTTATTCTTGGCGCCAGATCGGCATTGTTTTTACCTTTTAATAATCTTGGGCTTATCATTGTAGATGAAGAACACGACGGTTCCTACAAACAATTTTCTCCTGCGCCGCGCTACTCGGCACGAGACTCGGCAATAGTTCTGGCACAAATGCACAATGCCCGCGTTTTGCTTGGATCGGCAACTCCATCTATTGAGAGTTACTTTAATGCAAAATCGGGCAAATATGCGCTTGCTACACTTAACGAAAGGTATGGCGGAATGGAGTTACCCGAAATTATAATCTCGGATCTAAAAATCGAAACACGAAGAAAGACAATGAAATCGCATTTCAGTTCATTGTTAATAAATCTAATTGAACAAGCGTTGGAAAACAAGGAACAGATCATACTTTTCCAAAATCGCCGTGGATACTCGCTTCGTATCGAATGTGGTATGTGCCAATGGACGCCTTGTTGTAAAAATTGCGATGTAACCCTGATTTACCATAAGCAAAATAACCAGCTCAAATGTCATTATTGCGGATATTCGATCCCCATTCCTGCAGTATGTCCTGAATGTGGTTATACCGGGCTACACATGAAAGGGTTTGGCACCGAAAAAATTGAAGACGAACTGGCTTTACTTTTCCCAAAAGCCTCTATTACGCGAATGGACCTCGACACAACCCGAACAAAATCATCCTACCAAAATATCATCAGTAATTTCGAACAGCGGAAGATTGATATATTAGTAGGCACGCAAATGGTTACCAAGGGCCTCGATTTCGATAATGTGAGTGTTGTTGGAATCCTCAATGCCGACAATCTGCTTAGCTACCCTGACTTCCGATCGTTTGAGCGGAGTTTCCAATTAATGGCACAAGTTAGCGGCAGAGCAGGCCGGAAATTCAAACGCGGGAAAGTAATCATACAGAGTTACCGCCCCGACCATGAAGTAATAAAATATGTGGTGTACAACCGCTACGACCTTCTTTATCAAAACCAGATCGCAGAACGACGACGATTTAAATATCCGCCAATTTTTAGGCTTATCGAACTACAGCTACAGCATAAACAAGAACAAAAGGTTAGTGAAGCTGCCTATGAGCTTGCCTCATTATTAAAGCAAAAACTCGGTAACAGAGTTATAGGGCCTGAATTCCCAATTGTGTCAAAAATTAAAGGCCTTTATTTGAAAAACATATTGATAAAATTAGAAAAAACTAAACATACAAGCCAACTTAAAGAGGATGTAAAAGAGTTATTAGATTATTTTACTAAAAACGCCAAACACAAATCTGTCAGGGTAATTGTAGATGTTGATCCATATTAATTACGTTCTAAAAAAAAGTTTTATAAAACAACTTTTTATATTTGCTAAGACCAAAACCATTCAATGTCAGAATATTTTAAGGGCCATAAAGTCTTTTCGTTGCTTGAGATCACACAAAGCATCCAACGAGCATTTCAAAAGTGGTATTCAGATACCTACTGGATAAAGGCCGAGATGAACAAGCTAAATTATTATAAATATTCAGGTCATTGTTATCCCGATCTACTGGAACGTAAGCAGGAAAAGATAGTAGCTCAAATCAGAGCCACCCTTTGGGATATTGACTACCAACGAATTAACTCTACCTTTCTGAAAGTGCTCAACGAGCCTTTGAAAGACGGAATTAATATTCTTTTCCTGGCAAAGATATCATTCACTCCTTTACATGGTCTTAGCCTCTCCATACTCGATATTGATCCCTCCTACACTCTTGGCGATTTAGAACGTGAAAAGCTCAACACCATTAACCGGTTAAAAAGTTCCAATATTTTCGACCAAAATAAACGTTTACAAGCCAGCCCTCTCATTCAGCGCCTTGCCATCATCTCTGTCGAAACCAGTAAAGGATTATCTGATTTTATGAAAATCATCAACGATAACCGCTGGGGTTATAGATTTTTCACAATGCTCTTTCCTGCACTTTTGCAGGGCGATAAAGCTCCCGAGTCCATTATGGGACAGTTGCGAAGGATAAACAGAGTAAAACATCACTTCGACGCTGTGGCAATCATCAGAGGTGGAGGTGGCGATATTGGACTGACAAGTTACAATAATTTTCAACTGGCACATGCCGTAGCTACTTTTCCTTTACCAGTACTAACCGGTATCGGGCATTCTACAAATGAAACAGTAACAGAGATGGTGGCACACATCAACGCAATTACCCCTACCGAGCTGGCAGATTTTCTTATTCAAAAGTACAGGAACTTCGACATACCGGTAACCGAAGCTGCTAAGAGGATCAAATTACTTTCGCAACAAAAAATCAGCTCCGCCGAACAAAAATTGAAAAATGAAATGCGGTTTTTTAAATCGGTAGCCGAAAAAAAGATAACAACGCAAAGCGAGGTTATTCTTAGCAAAATCCAACAGATCAGGCAAAACATACGTTCGGAGTATAAAGTACAGCTTTCAAAATTAGAAGCCTTAAAGCTCAATTTAAATAAACATACACCATCGGCCTATAAAAACGAATTTGATAAGATCCGGAATTTAAAACTGAATCTGAAAAAAAACTCCGGGATATTGTTAAAAAATTTCAGTAATGAAATTCTGTCAACAGAAAATCAACTTCGAGCGCTCCATCCTGATAATGTTCTAAAAAGAGGATTCAGCATAACGTTACTAAATGGAAAAGCGCTGACAAAAGCCAATAATGCATCTGTTGGCGATGAAGTTGAGACTATTTTATTCAAAGGAGCAATCAAAAGTAAAATAACACATAAATCAATTAATAAAGACCATGGCTAAACAACTAACATACATCGAAGCCTTTGAGGAACTTCAGCAGATCGTCAACGATATCGAAGAGGGGGAAACAGGAATAGATCAGCTTTCGGAAAAAGTTAAACGAGCCGCCGAGTTGATCAAAATTTGTAAAAACAAACTGATTTCCACTGAAAAGGACGTCAACAAAATCCTTGATGAGTTGGAAGAAACCTCAACAAATAGTGTTGAAGCCGAAACCTGATAGACCTATAATGATTTTGGCAATAATAAAAGTTTAACACAGATTAGCAATTCATGGTATGAATTACCTCTCCGTTTAAAGTCAATATTTCTTTTATCATTATAGTGGTAAGGCAAGAATGTACAGGCAAAATGCCAATAAATACCCCAGGGCTGAATTTGTCAATATGTTCAGGGGTAGTTTTTATTATCCCATGCTCTTGCGAAACGGATTTTACAAAAGTTCCATCTAATGGTAACGTCCAGCCAAATTTATCAAGTAGAACAACCTTTCCAAAAACCTTTCCACCACCTTCATCATTTAATGCCTCTTTTGAGAGATGAGCAGCGCCGCCCCAAATAACAACTTCTAAACGCTCAACATGTACTGCGACTATCGGGCAGGCAAGCGCAACAGCTATCTGGTCGTATCGGCAAACGCCGAGTTCCTGTTGCATCAAATCATAAAAAACAAAATTGCCAGGACGAATTTCATCAACATCTTCAAAATTCCGGCAAAGGGAAACTGCAGGTGTGTCGCCAATAGAGATTTCAGGGTTAATACCTGCTTTTTTCAAAGAATCTTTCAACCTTTTCAGCTTTGTCAGGCTTTCATCGTGCACTTTACAAATTGCATCAGGCGTTGATTGTAAGTAGGTAAGCCCATTATGAGCAAGTAATCCTTTAAAATTCAAATTTTCTGCCCTTCTAATAATATTAATCAGATCAGCAATGGCATCATACTTTTCCACTTCAATGCCACTACGATGATAACCGGTGTCAATCTTTACATACACACCCACCGGATTTTTCAGTGTGCGGGATAATGATCCGACAGCCTCAACATTTTCAACTAAAAGGTTTAATTTAATCTGTTTTGCTAAAATATTGATCTCGTCAGTTTCTGCAATATTCACTGGGAAAGCGATGGTGATATCATTCCAACCGTTTTTTGCAAAATACTCAGCCATCATCACCGACGAAACCGTTATTTTATCTATCCCAAACTCCCTAAACCAGCTACCAACCTCAGCCGATTGGTGAGTTTTGAAATGAGGGCGGAATCGTAAATTGTACTTAACTGCTTTGACGACAAACAACCGGATATTGGCCAAGCACTTTTGTTTATCAATCAATAAAGTAGGTCTTTTGAGATGCATCGAAAACTTAAATTTTAAAATCAAAAATAGGCAAAATTTACCTTATTAGCAGTTTTTTTCTTGATATAATATTGTTCACAAACTCCTGCATATTTTCATAATGCGTACCTTCCCAATATACTTTACCACAATCGTTACACTGATAAAAATCTGTAAAAAATCGTTTTGTGTTTTCTCGCAACAGATGCTCTATTTTTTCTTTTTCTACCGGATGAATCAGTCCGTTACAACTAATACACCGATAAAAGGGCTGTAAAATGTTTTCCAAATCAAATCTATGAATAACCTCCCATAATTGCTGCCTCGAATTTTGGGAGCGAACCCAATACCCATGCGTTACCTTTCCATTCTTCAGTATCCCAATATCACGCGTTAGGATTATTCTGTTTTCATTTACCGAAATGGAAACTATTTCGCTATCTTCCAAATCATTCCGATAATATGTATCGAATCCTAATATCCGCAGGTATTTACATAGTTTCCCTAAATGCACATCTAATATAAATTTTACCTGACGCAATGGCGCATTTCGAAGCCGGGAAACCAATGAAATGTCAAGGCTCTCAAAAACCGGATAAACAGAAACATAATCGCCATTTTTTAAAACATAACTGAAATCAACCGAATTTCCGTTTACAAGGATCAAATCAACCTCTGCATGTGGTATTCCCAAAGCTTCAATAGCATCTTTTACACTTTGATTATAGCGGAAATTATACGAGAAAGTCTTTTTTCGTTTCTCCTTCGGGAGAAAATCATTAAGCTCTTCATAAAACCTGAAACTAACTGTTCTATCCGGCATTGTCATTATCGGATTTTCAAAATTTGTTCGGATAAGGCCTCGATAAGCATATTAAGAAATATTAATTCTCAGCAACTCTGATTAGCATTTTGTAGTTCGTAAGATCAGCTTGATTTTCTAAATTGCTAATAAGGATTTATTGCTTTCATAGATGTTTTAAACTATTCTTTAGAATAATTTATTTACCTATACAAAAATTTTTAAAAATATGATTAAGTATGTCGTCGTTGACAATCTGGCCGGTAATTGTTCCAAGGTGGTATAAGGCTTGCCGTATGTCACTTGCTACCAGATCAGATGATATACCCTGTAACATTGCTTCTTCCACCGAGTTAAGAGCATCGAGCGAATTTGATAATGCCTCGTAGTGGCGTGTATTTGATACAATTGCGTTGTCTTCAATTTGCTCTCTTGACACCGATTTCAACAGACTATCTGAAATCAGATTTATGTTTTCCTTACGTTTTGCCGAGACGAAAATAGTCTCCATTTCAAGTAAATCTTTAAAGCCTTTTGGAATCTCTATCAGTTGGTCAATCTTATTACCAATGAGTATCACGCGTTTTGAAGGGTCGTTTATCAAATGACGATGTTCCTCGATTACCTCTTTTATCTGATCCATGGTGCAAGTAGCTACGTCAAATACAAACAGAATTATCCGTGCCTGTTTTATCTTTTCTAATGTACGTTCTATACCGATTGTCTCGATGGTATCTTCGGTAGGGCGAAGACCGGCAGTATCAATAAATCGGAATGCCACGCCATCTATAATAATGGTATCTTCTATTGAGTCGCGTGTTGTGCCTGGAATTTCCGAAACTATAGCTTTCTCTTCTTGAAGTAAGGTGTTGAGCAAGGTAGATTTTCCTACATTTGGTTTCCCAATTATTGCAACCGGAATTCCAGCTTTTAATACATTTCCAAAGTTAAAAGATTGAATAAGGCTCTCTATTTCGGTTTTTATCTTTCTTATCAGGTCTAACAGCTGCTGGCGATCTGCAAATTCAACATTCTCCTCAGAAAAATCTAATTCAAGTTCTATAAGCGAAGCAAACCCAATAAGCTCTTTGCGCAACTCCCCTATTCTTTTTGAAAACCCTCCTCGCATCTGGTCAATAGCCAGATTATGAGCAGTTTTGGAGTTAGAGGCAATCAGATCGGCAACAGCTTCAGCCTGTGCAAGATCCATTTTTCCATTTAAAAAGGCTCGCATGGTAAATTCACCTGGCCTGGCAAGTCTTATCCCAGAATTGATCAGGTTTTCCAAAAGCTTTTGCTGAATATAGGGAGACCCATGACACGAGATCTCAACAGAGTCTTCACCCGTATAGGAATGTGGGTTTCTGAAAACACTAACCAACACATCATCCAAAAGCTCATCGTCAAAAATTATATCTCCATAATGGATGGTATGGCTATTAGCCTCAGAAAGATTAAAATTGCTTTTAGCAGGCTTAAATAACGAACTTATTTTTTCGATAGAGCCAGAACCGGAAATTCTAATAACAGCAATGGCCGCAGTACCTGGAACGGTAGCAAGTGCGCAAATCATTTCATTTGTGTCCATAACTATCTGTTTCGGTTTTTGATACAAGCAAAATTAGCTTTTTACCAATACCATTAATTATTGGAAGATGATAATCTTTTACATTTATCTAAAAACTTTTCAACAATAATGTTTATTCATTGATATTCAATGCGTTATTTTAATTTCAAGTCACTAAGTAATCATTAATAAAAATTGCTTAAACCATAATTTTATAAATAATTTTTTCGAAAATAGTTAATAATTGCCGGCAAATTACTAAAACGGAATATTTTTGTTCTCAAATTTTTATTTAATCAATTCATAATTTAGCAACAATGAGCGTCTTAGTTGACAAACATTCAAAAGTTATCGTACAAGGCTTTACCGGTAACGAGGGAGCTTTTCATTCCAGCCAGATGATTGTTTACGGCACCAATATAGTTGGAGGGGTTACACCTGGCAAGGGTGGTCAGACACATCTCAACAGGCCTGTTTTCAATACTGTGGCTGATGCGGTAAAAGAGGTCGGAGCTGACGTATCTGTGATTTTCGTTCCGCCGGCTTTTGCTGCTGATGCCATCATGGAAGCCGCCGATGCCGGAATAAAGCTAATCGTATGTATTACCGAAGGTATTCCAACCAAAGATATGATCATAGTAAAAGAATATCTGAAAGACAAGAATTCTCGTTTAATAGGTCCAAACTGCCCCGGTATCATTACCCCTGGTGAAGCAAAAATAGGTATTATGCCAGGTTTTATCCATTCGCCCGGATGCGTTGGCATAATCTCACGTTCCGGAACGCTCACTTACGAAGCCGTTGATCAGCTTACTAAAGCCGGTTTGGGACAAACAACAGCTATCGGTATTGGAGGCGATCCTATAATCGGCACAACAATTAAAGAGGCGCTTGAACTCTTCATGAAGGACCCAAAAACAAAAGGAATAGTGATGATTGGTGAAATCGGAGGCACGATGGAGGCCGAAGCAGCTCATTATTATAAAGCAAATTGCACAAAACCAGTAGTCGGTTTCATTGCTGGAGCTACTGCACCAAAAGGTCGTACTATGGGACATGCCGGCGCTATCATTGGCGGAAAAGACGATACTGCAGAAGCTAAAAAACAAATAATGCGCGAATGCGGCATCCATGTTGTTGATTCACCGGCAGATATAGGCAGAAAAATGGCTGAGCTGCTAAATGCCTAAGTGTCTTTATTTGGAGCTACATTTATTCCCAAATTAGCAATAGGCAAACTGAACAACTTGGTATCAATTCCGGTAACTATAGGGATCAAAATTCAACTTCTGTGTTTCGCATTAAGTTCAGCGCTAAAAAACATGACCATCGCCAATTTTCATCCCGTTATAGAACATTTAAAAAATGGCAGGCAGTGTTGTTTATGACAAAGAGTAGCTTGAAACATAGGCCTTGGAGAAGTTTGCAAGACTTCATACAATTAGTTGAATCACTAACAA
>JAAYWF010000154.1 GCA_012516825.1 Lentimicrobium sp.
TGGTAGGTGGTTTTCATATATGAACTCTATCATTGATTCCGATACTAATTTTGTAATTGCTGGTTATACCACCAGAACTGATAGTGTTCAAGTTTATCATAACGACCCTGCATTTTATAAAATGAGTATTAAAGGAGATTCCATCAATTCGTATTTTCTTTCTGAACCTATAAAAATGCGTTATGCTTATGATTTATTAGAGAATACTAGCAATACAAAATACTTTGCTTTTGTGAGCTGCTTTGAAAATTCTTCTGCAGGTCAAAAACTAATTCTTACAAAAGAATTTGACAGTTTAGGTTTGGAGCCTGTCCCATTAGGCATTTCAGACTATTATTCACCAACCTACATAAATGAGAATGAAATTATATTATGTGGAAAAGGAAGTCCTGACCAATCGGAACTTTATGCTTTAAATGTTATCACGATTAATGAGGAGACAGAATTAATTGATTATAACTATTTTAAAAAAGAAGAAGATATGCGTGACCATCCAGCAATGTATAATGGTGTGAGCAAAAATGGAAATAACATTTACATTGGAGGAACCTCAAACCTTGATTATTACAATCCATTTTGGAGCACATTCGATTCATGGTTTCATTTGATTAAGATAAATCCTGACATAAGTCCAATTTGGGAATATTGGTATGGTGGAGATGCATATTATTTTCTGTATAGCATTCTTGCTACAAATGACGGTGGTTGTATAATGGTTGGCAACCGGTATGATTACGAAACTCAGAATCAGGAAAGAGATATTTTTATTGTGAAAGTTGACAGCAACGGTCTGATAACCTGGACACAGCAAATACCTTTAGCTAAACAAGAATCAATGGTTTATCCAAATCCGGGAACAAATCTGTTGAATATTAAATCAACCTGCAATGAAATGGAATTTGAACTAATAAACATAAATGGACAAGTTGTGATTAGGCAAATGCTTGATAATAATTGTTCAGTTATAAACGCGGAATCAATAAAATCAGGTATTTACTTCTATAGACTAATTGACAAAAAAAACAAAACAGTTGAAACGGGGAAATGGATTAAATATTAAATGAAGAAGGGGCTTAATGCTTATAACAAAAGTTAGCAAGAATAGCAGGACAGGCTTTTAAACCAGTCAATCCTTAACAACTCACTTTCAGTAAGGGTATGTAAGTCATCAGTATAAGTTTAGAAGCCAAAGTGGGTATGGAGTAACCAGGAAAACTCACCCCGTGAATTGCCTGCAACAGCCATTGCAGTTTGAGGTTTAGGATTGATATTGGTAGGATTTACGGTGAGGACAGGAATATTAAAAAGCCTCCAGATTTTTAGTTTGAGTATGCTGGCTATGCGGTAAAATTTTAGTGGATTGGGTAAAAAACATCCAAAAGAGGTTAAAATCTGATTTTAAGCTGAGCTTTTATCTCGCTATATGTGTTTCCGTCAATTTTAGTAGTTCCGTTACTGATGGTGGTTTTATTACTATAATAGGTTTGCGAGAGCCGTAGCCAGAAATCAATATTTTCGGAAATTTCGTATTTAAGCATTACATAAAACCGGCTTCCCTTATAGTAATAGGCAGGGATTGAAAAAACATAAAGCAAGTCATTTTCGTAAGCATATATCCTTTCGTCGTAACTGTCGGTATCGAAAAGCGCATACCGTAATGATACGTTATAGGGTTTTGCTGCAGGGTTGTAGTTTATATCCTGATAAATGATGAATCCGTTTTGTGTAGTAGCTTCAGGTTTATCGTAAGTAAGAAACTCAATTCTATTTTTAAGTGTAACTGTTGAGGATGCTTTGTATGAAATAAAAAACCTTATGCTCTCTTTATGTGTCTCGCCGGTTTTGGCCATAATAAGGTTTTCGGTTTCGTTTAGTTGTTTTTGCTTGTAACGGTACCGGAGATACATTTCCATTCTTTTGTAAGGGTGATAATCAATTTGTGCAAGGTATTCAGCGCCTCGCGAAGGTGAGTCAATCCTGTAACGTAACCATGGGGATGAAAACAGATCGGAGTAACCTCTGAAGGTCCAGTTTCGATGCAAATAGACCAGTAAACCGGCAAACATGCCTTTTTCGTTTTGATTATTTGTATTCTCGGCAATGGCGTTGCTGTATAGGTTTTGGTATTTAATTCCAAAATTTCGGTAATATGCCGATAACGTTATTGAGGGATGAAGCGATGCCTGAAATCCGGCTAAATAGGCTTTGCCGCCATTCTCACTGCCGGAAGCTTCGGCAAAAATGTTAAACCTTTTAACAATAAAATTTAGGTCAACACCATAATTAAAGTTCTCTTTACCTTGAAAGTTATATTTGCGATAAAGCTGATCGGGTAGCTGCAAGGGCTTGTCAAATAAAGTTTTAAAAGAGGTGGCTCCAATCTGAAACTTGCCTTTCCTGTATCTGACATTTGCGCCATAAAGTGTTTCGTGGACGGTGTTTTTTTTATCAATCTCGTTAGGGGTACGGTGATATCCGGTCTCTTGTAAAGAGGTAACAAACTGCTCCTCCTGACTGATAGAATCTTTAGTTGCGATATTTCCATCTATTTTTTTGGAGGAAAAAAATCCGGATATTTTAAAGTTGTGCAAGGAAAAGGTAACAGCCGTGCCACGCATATAACGGTTTTCGTTTACTGATGTATTAGGCCTTACTCTTCGTTGATTTTTTATTACACCAATAGCATCGGGTGATTTGCCGAACGACAGGCCGCTCCACAATGTCAATCCCTGTCCGAATTCGAGTTGATAATCTCCTATTATAAGCTGTTCAAGCGCTCTCATCTCACTAACGGAAACAAATCCGGAATAAAAATCAAACCCATTGGGTTGCGATCCTTTAAAAAACTCCTCGCCTGGATCCTTTTCCGCAGTGATGCCAAGCCTAATTTTATTGAAGTAATTAAACCCGTAACGCAGATAATATTTATCAGGATTTCCAAGAAAATAACTACCCGGATTAGCATATTTCATCGAATCAGAAACATTTGCATAGCCGGCTTGTTTTTCTAATACCCTGCTGTAGCGAAGGAATAAATCATTCCGACCGTATTTAACTATATTTTTCATTTTAAAAGAGATGCGTGGCTTTTCCGGATCAACTGAAACTAACGGCTCAAGAAAAGAGATTAGCTCCTGATCGAAACCATCAATAGCCATCAACTCATAAAGTGTTACAAACGGTCCGTAAACATTTCGGTATTCGATGATTTTATGAATTTGTAGCTCACTCAAAAAAATCAGCTTTTTCATTTGAGTAAAAGATGCAAAATTCAAATTAAGAGGGTTTTCAAGAAAATAATAAATATCTTCGAGCAGGTCGGTATAATCCATTTGTTCTTCGGTCTGCTCCGCGATTTCTTCCAATTTGCTGTTAAGTAATTCCATATATTCCGGTGATACCGGGAGCTGCTGTGCAAGGCTGACATCAATCATCATAATTAGCATTGCAATTATTAAACAAAACCTGTCTGCGACCGATTTATGTTTGATGATATGATGAGGCGGGATGGTTTTCATCTCTTTGTTTTGAAGTTATATACAGCCGAAAACTGAGGAGAAAAGCCAAGCACATTGTGTACTGATGATGCGAAATCAATTGTAAACCGGTTGAGGTTTATTCCAAATCCAAAGGTGTATTGTCCGGGGTTAGAAGAGAGTCCTCCTCTAACATATACCTCGTCAATGATCCTATATTCTAAACCAAGCTTCAACGACGGATCGAAAGATGTCTCTTTTTTTGCTTCTACCGAAAGGATTATACTTTTATCAAAACTCCATGCTGCGCCAATTCTCATGACGGCAGGTATTCGCTCATCGGCATATTTTGTCAGTTTGGTATGGATAGGATTAAAAACATGCATACCCAAGGTAATATCAGGTTTGATCTTTGTCATTAAGCCGGCTTCAAAAGTGGCTACACCTTTTTTTCCATAATCATTACCCAAGCTTTTATGCAGATAGTCCAACTGCAACCCTGCGGCAAAATAGTCGCCAAACTTTCGTGAATAGGCAAGGCCAAATTTACTTTCGTTATATAATTCATTGCCGAAGCGAACTAATTCAAAGCCAAATACGCCGCTGCCAACAGGCAATGTTGCTCCGCCTGCTTTCAGGCTCATCTCTTTAACCAAAAACCTGTTTTCGAAGTAAAACCCTGCTGAGGTCTTATTGTAAAAAGCAAGGCCGGCCTGATTGTTATGTATAGACCAGAAGTCAGCTAATGCAACGGAAGCATTTCCCATTGCTGCCGAACGACCTCCTTCCGGAAAATTGATATGCGCCGACAACACATTTGGAAAGAAAAATAAAAGTAACAGAAACGGTAAAAAAGATTTCATAGTTTCACTTTTAATTGAATCCCATTTACAACATAAAAATCTGCACAGAAAAATATTTTAGTCTTTGGTTAATACCGTTCCCTGCCACTAAATAAGTAGGGCTAAACGCACAAAGCCTTACGCAATAATGACAAAATTAAACTTTTACACATTCCCGATCGGTATAATTTTTAACAAAATGAAAGACTAAAATACAAACCATCACAAAGTTAAAAAATCTGATTAATGAACAGCTAATTGTTATCGTTTTCTTTTCTTTGTACTAAGAAAAAGATATTAAAATGACGTTGTTATAAATTTTTCAACAAAAATCTTGTTTGATGCCGGTGTATGAGCTTACTGACGATCTGGTCTTTCCTCATCCAAAATTAGCTGAACCTGATGGTTTACTTGCTGTTGGAGGGGATTTGAGTGTTGAAAGGCTTCTTTTAGCTTATGCCAATGGTATTTTTCCGTGGTATGAGAAAAGCTCGCCAATACTTTGGTGGTCGCCAAACCCGCGAATGGTTCTTTTTCCTGAAAAATTTAAGATTTCCAATTCTTTGAAACAGACAATAAAAAAGCAGAAATTCAAGATTACTTTCGATTGTGATTTTTCTGCCGTTATAAAAGGATGTGCAGAGACAAAACGGTTGGAACAACACGGCACCTGGATTGTACCCGAAATAGAGCAGGCCTACAACCGTTTGCACGAAGCCGGATTTGCACACTCGGTGGAGGCTTGGTACGATAACAGGTTAGCGGGAGGGCTTTATGGAGTCTCCATAGGTAAGGCCTTTTTTGGCGAGTCTATGTTTTATAAGGTTCGCGATGCTTCTAAAGTAGCTCTTGCTTTTTTGGTTGAGAAATTGTTGGGCTGGCATTTTCATTTTATTGATGCCCAGCAGGAGACAGCTCACATGATTAGCTTAGGCGGCGAATTGATAGATATTGATCACTTTTTAAATCTGCTAAAAAACGCTTTAAGTTATCCAACATTAAAAGGAAACTGGAGTTAATAAACACTAAACAAAATAAAAGAAATGAGTTTTGAATTAAAAGGAAGGCTAATTGAAAAATATGATTCGGTGCAGGTAACCGATCGTTTTAGAAAACGCGAATTTGTGATTGAATATCGTGAGAGTGCATCATCTTACGATTTTGCTGAAACCATTAAATTTCAACTTACCCAGGAGCGATGTGATATTTTGGATAATTTTCACATTGGCGAAGAGCTGAAAGTCTCTTTTAATATCAGAGGTCGCCGTTGGGAGAAAGATGGTCAGGTAAGCTATTTTAACAACCTCGAAGCATGGAAAATTGAAAAAGTAGTTGCAGCGCCACAGGAAATAATACCACAACATACTATCGAAGAGATACCTCCCGAACCTACTGACGATCTGCCTTTTTAAGCTGTTTTAATATCATAAATGCTTTTTGCTGATCATTTGTTGTGAGCAAAAATCAATTAACTAACTCTCCTTCTACGGATAAATCTGTTGAGGAAATGATTTTTATCGTAACAAACTCTCCTATTAGCTCGTCGTTATCCGATTGAAAACGGGAGACGATTTTTCCTTCGGTAAGGGCAGAGAGGAACCCTTCTTTGCGGTCTTTTCCGGTAACGAGTACTTTGTAATTGCGTCCAATCATATCTCTGTTGTGTGCTGCCGAATATTTTCTCAGATCATTACTTAACTGATGAAAACGGGCTTTTTTCACTTCTCGCGGTACATCATCTATCCAGCGCGAACTTACCGCTCCGGGACGTTGCGAATACTGTGCGATGTAAGCCATATTATATCTGAATTCATCCATAATCTTCCTTGTATTTTCAAACTGTTCGTCAGTCTCACCTGTGAATCCTACAATAATATCGGTGAATAGGGTAGCTTCAGGGATCAATCTGCGAATTACCTCAACTATCTGACGATACTTTTCTACCGGATGTTTTCGGTTCATTTTTATCAAAACTTTATTATCACCAGATTGGATCGGCAAGTGAATTTGTTTTGCCAGACAGTCGTACTGCGATATTATCTCTATTACCTCTGCCGTCATATCACGCGGGTGTGGCGACGTAAAATAGACCCAAAATTCTTTATCTGACTCTTTCCCTATCTCCCCAATCTTTTTTAGCAATTCAGGGAAAGTAATCTCTTTTCCTTTTTTATCTAATCCATAAGAATTTACATTTTGACCTAACAAGGTGATTGACTTATAATCTTCACTTACTAATCTTTTCACCTCTTCTAATATTTCGTTAGAGTCGCGCGAAACTTCGCGCCCACGCGTATATGGAACAGCGCAAAAAGTACAAAACTTGTTACAGCCATTTTGAATTGGAACAAAGGCTTCGAATTTGGAACTATATTTAGGATTGACTCTCCAGAAACCATCGATATTTTCATTTTTGGTAATGCCCGAAAGATCGCCTACTAACGATGCAGGACTTACAACGCCATATTGCCGGATCAGCTCAGGTAATTTTTCAAAATCGCTCATTCGAAAGATGATGTCGAAAAGTTTGAGAAATCTTTTCATGTCATCAGGCAAAATACAACCGGAAATAAATGTTATCAGGTTTTTCTGTTTTTTCCATTTGTTCCATTTT
Source organism: Lentimicrobium sp. (assembly GCA_012516825.1). Classification (GTDB taxonomy): domain Bacteria; phylum Bacteroidota; class Bacteroidia; order Bacteroidales; family 4484-276; genus RZYY01. Next base: position 6,933 of record JAAYWF010000154.1, read on the forward strand.
TGAATTCGTGTGTAAACTTTATCAATCGCCTTTTGCCTTACAGAGCATGCAAGGATTCCCAGCAGATTTGCCTCTTGTTCACTGTCGGTCCAGACGTATCCGATTTCCTTTTCGATGATTGTGCGAACGCGCTCACTGTCTGATATATTCATCTGGCAACCCAGAGTTATCAGGTGGTATTTCATAAAGAATTAATTTTTCAATTGCAAAATTCTGATTTAGAGTTTTGGTTTTAAAGTGTTCTTTTTAAAAAGATTGATGGTTTAATACTTAAAAAATGACAAATTTAATATAAGACAAACATTAAGCACACTTTTTATGTTTAGAGGATTAGGCAAAAAATTATATTCGTGGGCTTGTGGCCAAGATTACTTTTCGGGGCAGGCTTATGCTTACAATTACAAATTGCCTGAGAATAAAAAAAGGCTGACCTTGTTTGCCAGCCTTATTCTTTACCAAGCTCCCCCTGCTGGACTTGAACCAGCGACCCTCTGATTAACAGTCAGATGCTCTAACCAACTGAGCTAAGGAGGAATCAGAAAAATTTAAGCGCTTTACAAAAGTAAAACGGCTGCAAAAATAGAGACTTTTTCTAAATTAAAATAATTTTGCCCAAAATTTTTTACATTTTGTATTAAAACTGAAATCATGAAAGTACTTGGAATGGGAAATGCGCTTGTGGATATGATGATAAGGATTGATGATGAGAGGATTTTTCGCGAGTTTGGATTATTAAAAGGCGGTATGCGACTTGTTGACTCCGCTCTTATTAAAGATGTTCTTGAAAGACTAAAATCATTTCCTGTTGAGATAGCAACAGGTGGTTCGGCTGCTAATACAGTGCATGGTTTGGCTAAATTAGGTGTAAAAACCAGTTTCATTGGCAAGGTGGCATCAGATGATTTTGGCAAATTTATGATGGAGGATATGTTGAAAAATGGCGTAAACCCCAATCTGCTTAATGGTAAAGCGCCTACAGGTATTGCCCTCACATTGATAACACCTGATTCGGAAAGAACTTTTGCTGTTAATCTTGGCTGCGCCATTGAGCTTTTACCAGAAGATATTAATGCCGAAATGTTTGAAGGGTACAACATCTTTCATATTGAAGGATTTCTCGTTCAGAATAAAGAGCTTCTCGAAAAAGCAGTCAGGCTTGCAAAAAAGGCAGGTGCAAAAGTCTCGTTTGATCTTGCAAGCTTTGATGTGGTTGAAGAGAACTTTATTTTTCTGAAAAATATCGTTGAGAAATACGTTGATATTCTTTTTGCTAATGAGGATGAAGCAACTGCCTTTACAGGCTTAACACCTGAAAAAGCGCTTAATGTAATTTCGCAGACTGTTCCTGTAACAATAATAAAAATCGGAGAGAAAGGGTCTTTGATCAGCGATAGGAAAGATGTTGTACGTGTTGATTCAATAAAGGTGCAAGCCGTTGATACAACTGGCGCCGGCGATCTTTATGCAGCTGGATTCCTTTATGGGATGATTAATGGTTTGTCAATGCACACCTCAGGGGAAATTGGATCTCTGCTATCAGGTAAAGTGATAGAAGTAATTGGAGCAAAAATGGATGATGAAAGGTGGAGTAATATCTATACTGAGCTTCGTAAGCTGATGATGGAATAGATAGTAAGGGGGGTAGGTTTTTGGAAAAAAAGAGCAAATTACTAATAAACATGCTGCGATTACGTTAAAAGAAGACATTTTACATAAACACAAATAATAAAATATGTTTTCAGCAATTTTGTTGCAAGTAAATCAGGCCGGTCAGGTAATTGATGAATCAGTAGGAGAAATTTCGATGTCATTGTGGGACTTAACACTCAAGGGCGGATGGATAATGTTGATTCTCGGAATATTTTCAGTGATAGCTATTTTTATTTTTATCGAACGATTTTTAATCCTCAAACAAGCTTCAAAGGAGGATCAAAATTTTATGGATCACATTCGCTCTTTTATTCACGATGGAAAAATTGATGCTGCTTTAGCTCTTTGCCGTCGAACACAAAACCCGATTTCAAGGATGATAGAAAAAGGTTTACTACGTATCGGGAAACCACTCAGCGATATCAATGCTGCCATCGAAAATGTTGGGAAGTTAGAAGTTTCGAGGCTTGAAAAAAATATTGCAGGTTTGGCTACTATTGCCGGCGCTGGTCCCATGTTGGGCTTTTTGGGTACAGTAGTGGGGATGGTTAGAGCCTTTTACGACATGTCAATGGCAGGTAATAACATAGATATTGCTCTGTTGTCCACAGGTATTTACCAAGCTATGGTTACAACTGTTGCCGGTCTTATTGTAGGGATTTTGGCTTTCATTTGTTATAATATTCTTGTGGCAAGAGTTGAAAAACTTGTATTTATTCTTGAAGCTCGTGCTTCCGAGTTTATGGATGTTTTGCATGAACCGGTCGAATAAAGCTTGATAAACATGGCAATTCAAACACGAAATAAGCGCAGTGCACAGTTTAGCATGGCTTCCATGTCTGATCTGGTATTTTTGTTGTTGATTTTTTTCATGCTCACCTCAACGCTTGTTGCGCCCAACGCAATAAAACTATTACTGCCGCAAAGCAGTAGTAAAACAATGGCTAAACAAACTGTAACTGTATATATCAACGATCGTTTTGAATACTTTATAGGTGAAGATCAAATAGCTGTTGATCAGATGGAGCAGCTTATCGGTGAGGCTATGGCAGGTCAGGTTGAAGGTTCTGTAGTGTTACGCGCCGATCAGTCGGTACCAGTACAGCATATTGTAAATGTGATTGATGCGGTAAATAAGATAAATGAACGTTACAACACAAAACACAAGGTAATATTAGCCACAAGGCCTAATTAATAATAAAAATGGAGGAGCAAAAAAACAGAATCAAAGGAATTGTTGGCACATTGATATTTCATCTTGCTATCATTTTTATCCTTTTTCTTTTAGCATTGCGCACTCCATTGCCTTTGCCCGGCGAAGAGGGTGTTGAGGTTAGCCTGGGTTATGCCGAAACCGGCTCCGGATTAGTACAGCCAATAGAGTTGGCTCCTGTACAAAAAGCTGAACACACGAAGCCTAATACACAAACAAACGATATTTTGACTCAGGAAGTTGAGGAAGCGCCAGCTATTGAAGATGTTAAGCCTAAAGAGGTTAAAAAGACGGTTGAGGAAGAAAAACCTGTCAAAGAGGATCCGGTTGTAAATCCACGCGCTCTTTATACACCACATCAAACTGATTCAAAAGAAACAGGAGGACAAGGCGATGATAATAATCCCGCCGATCAAGGTAAGACAACTGGTTCAAACCAAAGTACAAAGCCTGATGGGATAGGAGGCCTTGGTAGTGGGATATCTTTCAGCCTCGAAGGGCGAGGATCAATACATTTGCCAAAGCCTGCCTATAATTCACAAGAGCAAGGACGGGTAGTAGTTAGGATTTGGGTAAATAAGGAGGGGAAAGTTGAAAGAGCCGTATCAGGAGTGCAAGGAACAACGATTACTGATCAGACATTAATTAAATTAGCTCAAGATGCTGCTTTGAAGGCTGTTTTTAATTCCGACCCTAATGCTGCCGATCAACAAACAGGTACTATTACCTATAATTTTATTCGACTAAACTAACGTTCAAGATTGAATTTATTCTGATCGCAATCTTTTGTTCCTTTCCCTATCAGTCTGTTTTAACTGAATTTTTGTTTCGTTTTTTTGTTTTGCAATAGTAAGGATATGATATTCAAGCTCGGTGAGTATCAGATTAAGCAATTCAGTAGATTTGTTTTGAGATTTTCTGATACTTTGTTTATCTATTAAATTCAATTGGTTGACAGAGAGGATTTCAGGTATCTTATTTATTGTTGTTACAAGCTCATTTTGTTCAAGCTCAATTAAAAAGCCGTGAATTAGTAAAAAGAAATTTTTAATCAGAGGCTCCTGGTCAGATAAATCGTGGATCAGATAATATGTTGTCCGCATATCGCGGGTGTAAGAAAAGAATGAGAATTGCTGTGGATCGCTGTTGCTGCTCTTTTTGACAAGCATATTTTCATCACGCTGCAATTGTAACCCAAGATGTTTATTGAGTAAATAGGCTATCCTAAAATCAGGTTGGGATGAGGTGATATTAAAAATGGCATAATCCTGATGTCCATCAAAATCTATAACAAACTTTTTTTTCTTCATTTGCAAGTAGTTTTATACATGGATAATCAAAATTAAATTATTTTATTGCAACATAAATTGCTGAAATGCCACCTAATATCATCTTAGTCGTAACTTGCGAAAATCCGTAACTTTTCAAATAATCGGTTGCTTCTTGATCATTCCAGTAATTTATGGCTGAGTGAGCTAAGTAACGATAAGCACCTCGATTTCCGGATAAAAATCCGCCTAATGGTGATGTAATATGTTTCATATAAAAATGAAAAAGTGAGCGTAGCAACTTATTCTTCGGCTGACTTGTTTCAACAATCACAAAACGCCCACCTGGTTTTATTATCCTATAAATCTCTTTCAAAAAAATGTCATGATCAGGATTATTGAAGGTAAGGTTACGAAATGCGAAAGCAATACCTACAGAATCGAAGTGGGAGTCGGGGAACGGTATATTGGCAACATCGGCATGGATGAATGTTATATCATCAAATTTCTTTTTGTTAGCTTTCGTAATTGCCAGTTTCAGCATAGGTTTGCTGTAGTCGAGCGCAAAGACTTTGGCGCCGGATTCAGTTTTTTTTCGTATTTGCAAAGCTAAATCTCCTGTGCCTGTACAGAGATCAAGTATTTTAGAGGGGCTGTTTTTTAAAGATTCAGAGGCGGCTTTTTTTCTCCAAATAACATCAAAACGCCATGTTAACACGCGATTTACAAAATCATATGATGGGGGTACATCCGTGAACATCTTAAGCAGCGGACGTTTATCGGGATTATAACTTATTGCGATAATATGGTAAGAATTTAAAGTTGGAAATTTTGATTAAGGAGTTAGATAGAAAGTAATGGCCGGCATAAAATTGCATATAAAATCATGATGAAAAAGTTACTTTCCCTCTTTTTTAAAAACCAGCGCCGTTCGGTTAGGTATATATACCTTTAGATAATGTTTGTTTGATAACGAATCGTACATTGAGGTGTAAACCCTGCTATCGTCCACACGGTTATGTCCTCCAAATTCCGGTGAGTCGGAGTTAAGGATTATTTTATAGTGCCCCGGTTCGACGATATAGAATTCATAACCAAATATTGAACGGTGAGGGTGGAAGTTGAAAACGAACATTAACCCGCCTTTTTCAAAAACTAAGGTTTTATTTTCTTCATCATTAGCAATTTTGCTCCCATATCCGGCGCTAAGCAATTCATTTTCCTTAGCCATTTTTATCATCTCTACATCAAATCTGTACATGAAGATGTACTTTAAATTTGGGTTGTCGCACAGCGACCATTGGCGGCGAGCATAATGATAGCTCCAGTTGTTTCCTTGCCTTGGGAAGTCAACCCACTCGGGATGCCCGAACTCGTTTCCCATAAAGTTTAGGTAGGCTTGTCCGCCAAGCGAGAGCGTTATCAGCCTGATCATCTTGTGAAGCGCTATTCCGCGTTCAATAATCAGATTGTTATCGTCTATTTGCATGTGATAATACATCTCTTTATCCATTAGCCAAAATGCTATAGTTTTATCACCTACCAACGCTTGGTCGTGCGATTCGGCATAAGCAACTGTTTTGACATCGGGCAAGCGATCGTTTAGTACGTGATAAAAGTCGTCCATCCACCACTCTTCGTCTCTTTTCTCTTTCAAGGTCTTTATCCAGAAATCAGGTATTCCCATTGCCAGCCGGTAGTCAAAGCCTATCCCACCCTCTTCTATAGGTCGGCAAAGCCCTGGCATACCACTCACATCCTCAGCAATAGTTATTGCATCCTTTTTTATCTTATGTACCAACGTATTAGCAAGTTGAAGATAGGTAATAGCATCATATTCGACCCCTTCGGTAAAGTATTTTTCTATTTCGCCAAAGGTTGTGTTACCATGGTGAAAATACATCATTGAGGTAACGCCGTCAAAGCGGAATCCATCGAAATGAAACTCTTCGAGCCAGTATTTTACGTTGGAAAGTAAAAATTGAATTACCTCAATTTTGCCATAATCAAAGACTTTTGAATCCCAGTTAGGATGGTTTCCGCGCTCTCCCGGATGTGTATATTGGTGATCGGTACCATCAAATTCGTTTAGCCCTTCGTTTATGTTTTTTATTGTATGAGAGTGCACTAAATCCATAATTACTGCAATGCCCATACTATGTGCTTTTTTTATCAGTTGTTTTAACTCTTCGGGTGTCCCAAAACGGCTTGAAGGTGCAAAATAGTTGGATACATGATATCCAAATGATCCATAATAAGGATGTTCAGCGATGGCCATCAGTTGTATGCAGTTATATCCCGACTTTTTTATGCGTGGTAGGATATTTTCGACAAACTCTACATAGGTGCCCACTCCTTCCTTTTCCTGTGCCATACCTACATGGCACTCATAAATGAACAGATTACCGATTTCGTTAATTTTGAAATTATCATCTTTCCATGAAAACGATTTAGCAGGCTGCCAAAGTTGACCGGCGAAATCCTTTGTGCTTTCATCTTGTACAACTCTGTTTATCCACACGGGCACACGCTCTTTCCAGCCGTTGGCAGCGTGAACGAGCACTTTAAATTTGCTCTTATGAACGAATTTTTCTTTATATCTCTTCTCATCAAGAAATATTTCCCACACCCCATTCTCTTTTTTTGTTAATGGATGTGAAGTCCGATTCCAATCATTAAAGTCACCAAACAAAAACAGATCGAATGCAGCAGGGGCCCACTCTCTAAAATACCAACCTTTAGCATTTTTATCCCAATGAATACCAAAATATTTGTGGGCATCTGCAAAGCTTGAAAGACTTCCATAGGTATTTATAATCTCTTTAAGACGATAGTTATAACGATTTAATCTGTCAATCAAGTTTTGCTCTGCCGATTCGAGCCAAGGATCATTTTCGACGAGTGCTAGACGCTTTTGGGATTTATTTTTTTTTGTCATGTTTGATGATATGCTTTTGTAATTAAATCTATTGGTTTTAAGGTTTACTCATTAATTTCTTCTAGTACAATCGCTGAAATTGCCGCAACATTAACAAGATTATTATTTATGATCCGATAACCCGACCTATTTAGTCCGTCCGAATTAAATATTTCTAACCACTTGGCTACCGGTAGTTTTATTGATTGACTTTGTTGTGATGCGTTGTAAACAACAATCAACGATTTCCATTTCTCAGCTTCCGTAAAATCGTTTATTCTGAAAGCAACTATTCCGGGATGATTAGTGTAGAGAAAATTAAGATGTTTATTAATAAGTTCTGTATTAGTCATTTTAAAAACAGGGTACTGCTTTCGAAGTGTTATCAAATCCCTATAATAATCAAACACCTTACGGTATGTATATTTTCTTATCCAGTCAATCTGATTAATGGAGTCAGGAGATTGGTATGAATTTTCAACCCTCTGTTTTGTACGTACGAAATCCACGCCGGCATGCAGAAAAGGGACACCTTGTGATGTCATCACAATGGTATTGGCAAGCTTATGCATTTTAATTAGATCGTTGTTGGTAGCTTCAGGGTTGGTAATGCAGAGTTTATCGAACAGGGTATGATTATCGTGACACGAGACATAGTTGATGCATTGATACGGCTCCCCCGCCCATGGCGCGCGCGAATAATTCACCTTTGAATAATTAACCTGATGATGCTCAGTTGCGCCCACTACTCCAAACTTAACACTTTCAGCCATCTCAAAATTACCATTTACGAATCCTTTTCCTTTATGGTCGCTCCACGATCCTTTTATGCCATCTCTAAGGTCGTCGCTAAAGGCTGCAATCTTATCAAGTTTATATGTAAACTGTTTTAGAGCAAGTTTATCTTCAGGAAATGGGCTGTCGCCAGCTTTCCAGCCCTCTCCATAAAGAAATAAAGTAGGCTCAATGGCATGTAGTTCATTGCTGATAATATTCATGGTCTCAATATCATGTATCCCCATCAGGTCGAACCGGAAGCCATCAATTTTATACTCGTCAACCCAATATTTTAGCGATTCTATCATAAACTTACGCATCATTGATCGTTCTGACGCTGTTTCGTTACCGCAGCCTGATGCATTCGACCATGACCCATCAGTATTATGTCTGTAATAATAACCTGGGACTAAAAGGTTGAAATTGGAATACTCTGTATCGCCGGTATGATTGTAAACAACATCAAGGATAACCCTAAGACCGTTGCGATGTAGAGCTGCAACCATCTCTTTAAATTCACGGATACGCGTTTTCGGATCGTACGGATCGGTGGAAAATGAACCTTCAGGAACATTGTAGTTTTGTGGGTCGTATCCCCAATTATAATGGTTTTCATCAAGTTTTGTTTCATCAATTGACCGAAAGTCAAAAGCCGGTAAAAGATGTACGTGTGTTATGCCTAATTCTTTAAGATGATCAATTCCAGTTTTTTCTCCCAGTGGGGTAGTCGTTCCTTCTTCGGCGAGGCCTAAAAATTTTCCTTTATACCGAATTCCTGACTGAGGATGAATGGAGATATCGCGTATCTGAACTTCATATAGTATGATATCAGTATAGTTATCCAATTTAGGCCTTTCGATGGTGTCCCATCCTACAGGATTTGTCTCCTTCAAATCAATAATAGCTGCACGTTTTCCATTAACTCCAACCGCTTTGGCATAAATTCCCGGCGTCTCTTTCAGCCACTCATCATTATATTTTATCTGAAAGGTATAGAAAAGATCTTTCATATCCTTTTCGAATCTGATAATCCATGTACCTTGAAGGCTTTTCTTCATTTTTTTCTCAATAACAGTCTCGCCATCAATGCCGTTTTCATAAATCTTAACTTTTACTGCTTCAGCAGTTGGCGCCCATACCCGAAACTGTGTTTCAGAAGGAGTGTAAATCATTTCAAGGTCATCACCGTTATATACGGGATAGGAAGAGTAATCATCAAAATCGAAAGGGCTTCGTTGTTTACAAGATATATTTAACATAATGAAACTGAGTATAAACAGATATGTTAAATGTTTCTTAGCCACTGCCGACTGATTAAGATTTTGCGGCAAAATTAGCTAATTCTTCTTTGTATAACAGAAATTGATAAAATGAGGGGTTGACTTTCTGAAAGTAAAACGGTAAAGAAGGCCGTTTTTTTAAAAATCATCAACGTTCATATCCGTATTTTGCATTTCAGGCTGATCGTTGAAACGGTGACGTTTGTAGTTATTAATCTTGTAGCTTAAATTAAACATTAAGAAGCGAAAATTGGGTTTCATTATATCTTTCGAATAGAAGCCGATGCCTGACGAGGTGTTTTCCCATTTTGCGGTTTTCAAAATATCCTGCATAGATGCTGATATTGATAATTTACGATCGAAAAGCTCTTTGCGCAACGCTATGCTCGACATGAAAAATCCTTCCATTGTCCCTTGTGCAGTAATACTGGGGCCGTTATAGCTGGTATTGATTTGCAGGCGGAAATCGTGTGGCAGCTTAAACATCGCATTAGTACGTATATTCCAATTCATGCTTTCGTTGTCCACCATATTACCTTCAAGGTCTCCTTTAATGCGATAGTGAAAAAGATTTCCGGTAACGTTCAATTCAAACCATTTCCAAAGGGAGGTGTTTATCATCAACTCAGTTCCGAGAGAATAGTCGTTGTTCACATTTTCAAAAGTGTATAGAAAAGTTCCATCCGATTCCAGAGTCCTGATACGTGTTATTTTGTCGGTTGTATATCGGTAGTAGGCTTCGAAGGAGAAAAGTGATCCCCATTTTCTTTTTTGAAACGCAAGCTCATACGAGTCGGTAAGTTCGGGTTTCAGGTTAGGGTTTCCTCTTCTGCGGTTGTAAGCATCAATATACATTACGAAAGGATCGAGCGACCAGCCTCGAGGCCGATTGATCCGGCGTGTATAACTTGCCTGAATCTGATCATTATTATCAAAAGTTTTTGAGAGATGAAGCGTTGGAAAGAAATCCCAACGATCAATAAGGGCTGGAGTTTCTGATTTCAGATTTATAATCCGTCTGTAGTTATATTCGGTTCGGAGGCCAACTTGATAACCGAATTTCTTTGTCTGATCTGAATAGATTCCATAAATGGAATGGATATCATTATCAAACTCCATTTTATTGGAATAGAGAGGGTTTTCGATCCATTCATTAATGAGCATATCCCAAAACATAAAGTCATAATCGTCTTTACTCTGTTCGATCCGGGCTTGATATCCGGCTTCTAATTTAGCCTTTTCGCTAAGCGGATTTACATAATCCACTTTGAAACGCCAATTTGTACCTTCGCCAGGTTCTAATGTTTTAATCTTATATGGGTTAGGATCAATTATTTGCCAGTTTTCATCAGTCAAAGATTCCGATTGATCTTCAAAAGAATTATTCGTATTATCCGAGTAATTGACCATAACCTCAATCTGCTGACCTTTTTCATCAAATTTATGTTGCGAATTCAACGATAGACGATAATATGCTCTTTCACGGGTTGAGTTGTTTTGAGTGAGCAAGTTCCTCTTCAACGATTCAGGCGATGTATATTCTTCTTGATGTGAAGTAAAGCCGTGGCTAAAGTCAAATTCGCCATATTCACCATTAAATGATAAATAGGTTTTGTCGGTCATGAAATACTCTATACCCCCTCTAAGGTTATAGCCTGTACGATGCATTTTCCTATCGCCAGCCGAAAAGAGATAACGGGTTGTATCATTGAGGTAAGCCTCCTGAATAGATTTCCTTCTTCCGCCCGAATTGAAATCTCTATAACCTGCACCAGCAAAGAAATTAAACTTACCCTGACGGTAATTGAGTAAAAAATCAGTATTAAATTTCTTTTTAGTACCCACCGACAGGTTAAAAATTCCATTTACGCCAGATTCCTTTTTTTGTTTCAAGATCACGTTTATGATTCCGGCAGATCCATCGGGATCGAACTTCGCTGAAGGATTTGTTATGATTTCTATCCGGTCAATGTTGCTTGCCGGAATTTGTTGCAAGGCATCACTACCCTGAAGTACACTTGGGCGGCCATCAACTAAAACGAGAAAATTGGAACTACCTCTTAAGCTAACGTCTCCATTCACATCCACGGTTACCGAAGGTGTGTTTTCTAAAGCATTTACAGCCGTTCCTCCTTGTGCCATCAAATCCTGACTGACATTAACAACCTTTTTATCAATCTGAAATTCAATATGTTGTTTCTCGGCAGTAACTTCTACAGCTTCAAGGCTCTGCATAGCAGGGTCAAGTTTTATTAATCCAAGATTTACCAATTTATTATTGGGTGTAACTCTAATATCACCAATGGTTAGTCTGTTAAATCCTATGAAATATATCTCTAAATAAAACCTGCCGAAAGGAATTTTTTCAAGTTCAAAACTTCCATCGTTTGCGGTTACGCCACCTGTTACCATACTCGAATCACGAACATTGAAAAGCACTATGTTAGCATATTCCATGGGCTTCCCTGAATGCGAATCACTGATCACTCCTTTGACAATTCCTTCTGGTAACATACCGCCTCCCGACCCGCCGGGACGCTGAGCAACCAACTCTATCGAAATAAAAATAACAAGTGAAAAGATGATCTTTTTAATCATAAAAATAAAACTCAAAATAATTTATATAAAAAATAACAGGATTTTTGCTTCTTTGTTTTTAGACAAAAAGGCTAAAAGTATTATTCCGATAATGCCAGATTTTGTAATAAATAGTAACGAATTAACTACATTTGCTTTTTTTCTGAACAGAAAGGAAAAAAACAGATTTAAGGTTACATTCTCTTTAAATAAATTGTTTTTCAATAATCAAATTTTATGAATAGTAGGATCGAAGTTATTTTAGGCGACATAACGCAATTAAAAACAGATGCAATTGTAAATGCAGCAAACCGGACATTGCTTGGCGGTGGTGGTGTGGATGGGGCAATACATAGGGCAGCAGGGCGTCAGCTTTACGAGGAGTGTAAGACATTAGGCGGTTGTCAGACAGGGGAAGCAAAGATCACAAAAGGATATCACCTGCCGGCAAAATATGTTATTCATACTGTAGGGCCGATATGGCGGGGAGGCAATGCAAACGAAGCAAAACTTCTGGCCTCATGTTACTCCGAAAGTCTCTCTTTGGCAAATGCACATAATATTGAAAGCATTGCTTTTCCAGCTATCAGTACCGGTGTTTACGGTTATCCTAAAAATGAAGCTGCTACGATAGCTATAAAGACTGTAAAAGATTTTATTGAAAAGTATCCTTTACCAAAAAAAGTTATCTTCTGTTGTTTTGACAATCACGACTTTGCCCTTTACAATAAACTTTTACAGGCCTCTATTTAAAAAGTGAAGATATTACCAAAACTTTTTCTTTTTCTCCTGCTGATTCTCAACTTCAGTGCGGTTGCTTACGGCCAATATGAACGTAAGCAGGTAATAGCCGTAAAAACAGATACTCCTCCCCTGATTGATGGGAATCTTTCCGATCGTGTATGGGAAGGTGTTACAGCGGCATCGGATTTCTTTCAATATGAACCTAAGAATAGCGGTGATGCAGGATTAAACACAGAAGTGCGTTTTCTGTATGATAACAATGCTTTATATATCGGTGCAATGATGTATGATAGCCTTCCGGAAAAAATAACTCGGGAATTAGGGTTCAGAGATTCTGATAATTTGAATACCGATTATATTAGTATTGAGATTAATCCTTTTGACGACGGGTTGAATGGATTCATTTTTATGGTCTCCAGTTCAGGTGTTCAGGTAGATAAAAAAATAACTGAAGAGGGCGAAGATGTATCATGGAATGCCGTTTGGAAAAGTAACGTAGCTATAAATGATTCCGGATGGTCTGCAGAGTTTTCGATTCCCTATTCAGCGCTACGATTCTCCAAAGAGGTAAAAAATGGCTGGGGATTAAACATCTGGAGGATCAGACGTAGTACACGTGAGACTTTTACGTGGAATTTTGTAGATAAAAAGATAGAGGGGGCGCAAAAGCAAACTGGAATAATAGTTGGATTTGAAGAGGTAAAGCCACCAACAAGACTTTCGTTTCATCCCTATGTTTCAGGATATGTACAAAAAAAGGCTTCAGAACCAAAATGGCTCTATAGCCATCATTATGGGATGGATTTTAAATATGGGTTATCGGAGAGCTTCACACTCGATATGACTTTGATTCCCGACTTTGGACAAGTGCAATCCGATGATCAAGTGTATAATCTAACTCCATTTGAAATCTATTACGAAGAAAAACGTCCCTTTTTTACTGAGGGTACGGAGCTGTTTCAAAAGGGAAACATCTTTTACTCGCGAAGGGTGGGAGCATTGCCAATAGGTTATTTTGCTGTTGATGATAGCCTTAAAGAAAACGAATACATAAAAATAAATCCCACGCAAACTAACCTTATCAACGCTACAAAATTATCAGGTCGAACTGCGAACGGATTTGGAATTGGTGTTTTTAATGCAGTTTCTGCAAATACTTACGCTACCCTTTCCGACTCAACAGGAAATACACGTAAAATTATTACTCAGCCGGTTTCCAATTTCAATATGATAGTATTGGATCAAAATCTTAAAAACAATAGCTACATAAGTCTTTATAATACAAATGTGTACAAAGGAGCGAACTACTACACCGCTAATGTTAGTGGCGTTCAGTTTTTACTTTTCAACAAACCCTCCACATATTCCCTCTTTGGTCGTTTTAACCTAAGCCAGCAATACAATACGGAAGCAAAAGATGAACTTGGAATACACTACAACTTTCAATTTAGCAAAACAAAAGGACAGTTCAGGTTCAACTATAGCAGTGAGGCAAAAAGTGACACTTACAATCCTAATGATTTAGGCTTTATACAGTCGAACAACTCTACTTCAAACATGCTCGAATTGAACTACAACTTTTATAATCCGTTTTGGAAGTTACTGAGATTGAATAATAGCCTGAACATTAACTATCAGACTCTCTATGATTTTAAAAAATTTACTGATTTTTCCTTGATGGGAAACTCATGGGCCACCTTTAAAAATCATCTCAGTGTCGGGTTTAACTTCTTCATACGGCCTGTGGATGAGTATGATTATTATGAATCGCGCACATCAGGAAAACCCTTCATCATCCCCCCCGAATGGCAGTTCAAAATCATTTTGTCGCCAGATTATCGCAAGCCATTTATCGTTGACTTTTCAGCTAATTATTCTACAATCCCACAGCACGACAACTCTTCCGTCATATTATCATTAAGCCCAAGGATGAGGATTAATGACCGATTCACCGTTCGATTTAAAAGTAGCTGGAACCGTCAGACAAATGATTATGGTTATGTTACTACAATTAACACTACCAACTCGCCGATCATAATAATGGGTCGTAGAAATTTAGAAAATGTTGAAAACATATTTCAGACATCTTATATATTTTCCAATCATATAGCCTTGGATTTCAGGTTACGACACTATTGGCTTGGAGCAAATTACCTGCAATACTTCAACCTTGAAAACAACGGCAGGCTTGGCATAATTGAACATAATGAAAATAATGATTTTGAAGTAGATATCTTTAATATTGATCTATTAATCCGATGGGAATTTTCGCCTGGCAGTGAGCTTGCATTTGTATGGAAAAATGCTATTCAATCCTATTTCACGGATGATTTTCAATATAATTATTTCAGAAACCTGGGCCGCACACTCTATTCTCCTTCTGACAACAGCCTTTCCATAAAACTTCTTTATTACCTTGATTATCTGAATTTAAAAAACAAGTAATCGTCAAATAGCATCAACTTGACAATTGATTAGCTTATTGAAATAATTCTGATTTATTCAATAAAATTACTTTTTTGCAAAAAAATGTTGTTTGAAACAAAAGTTGATGTATTTTTGCAGCCGCACTTTTAAGAGTTCTTTATTGGTCCGGTAGTTCAGTTGGTTAGAATACGTGCCTGTCACGCACGGGGTCGCGGGTTCGAGTCCCGTCCGGACCGCCAAAAGAGACCGTCTTGCTTAAAAATAGGACGGTTTTTTTATTTTCCCGAAATCAAATCTCTTATTACAACCGAGGCGCACAAACAGCCAAACAGGGCAGGCATATAAGCTATCGTTCCAATATTTGATCTTTTATGTTCCACATCAGTAATAAGTTCTAAGCTCTCCTTATCAACGGCCTCAGGCGAAAAAACTACCTTAAAACCACTTAAAATGTTACGTTTGCGTAGCCTTTTGCGAATATGTAATGCAAGCCGGCATCCATGTGATTCATAAATATCGGATACTTTTATCTGCATAGGATCTAACTTGCCTCCGGCGCCCATTGAACTGACCAATGGCAGGTTTTTTTCAAGACATTTCATTATGAAAAAAAATTTCGGCGAAAGGGTGTCAATGGCATCAACAACGTAATTATAATTTTGAGATAAGAGGTCATCTATCTTTTCATTTTTCAAATAGATATCAATAGTTTTTAGTTTAAGCTGTGGATTAATATCGAGCAATCGCTGCTTTATCACCTCAGTTTTGGATTGTCCTAAAGTACTATCTAATGCAAGTAACTGCCGATTTTTGTTGGTTTCAGTTACAATATCTCCATCCACTATTGTCATTTCACCGACGCCTGCCCGGCAAATCTGTTCAGCAGCATAAGCGCCTACTCCGCTAAGCCCTGCTACCAGCACATGCGAACGGTTTAAAATAGCTAGTTTTTCCGTTCCTAACAGCAATTCAGTCCGGCTCATCCAGGGGTCGAAATTTATTTCCATGACGTAAAGATATTTTTAAAATTTTCAACAATAATCTCTTTTAACTGCTCAATGGTAATGTTTCTGAGATTGGCTACTATTTCGTAAATAGTATTGATGCTTGTCTCGGATTCATCTGTTTCCAAAAAAAACCGACTGGCTGGAATAGTTTGACAAAGCCGAGAAGCATTTGATCCGTTTTTAAGAACCGCATGACCAAAAGAAAAGTAACAACCTCTTTTGAGGATTAGATTAGCTATATGTTGGTTGTTGTTAAATCCATGAAAAATAAGCGGAATATCTATTTTGGTTTTCTTGTAAACTTCTAAAATTTCATTTTGGGCCTTTACATTATGTATTATTACCGGTTTTGATACTTTTTGTGCGATGATCAGGTGGTGTTCAAAAACTTTTTGTTGCAAAGACATTTGCGCTTTTGTTAAACGGTCGAGCCCTGTTTCTCCAATGGCAACACAATGATGATTATAAGCCAGTTTTTCAACTTTTTCAAGTTGGCTTTTAAATTTTTTTTCATCAATAAACCATGGATGTAAGCCTACGGAGAAATATTGATTATCGCCTATCGGCAAGCTTTCATTTTTCCCTATCAAAACATTGAAAATGCTTATTACTTCGGAATCATGTTTCTGGTGATGGGTATGGATATCAATAAATGGCAAAGCGCTTATCACTTTTTTTTGGACAAAATTATGAAAACAAAAAAACCCTGCAAATCTTGAACTTACAGGGCCTTTAATGTACCCGGAGCGGGAATTGAACCCGCACGGCCGCAATGGCCAAAGGATTTTAAGTCCTTCGTGTCTACCTATTCCACCACCCGGGCACGATTACTCATTAGTTTAAAAGAGCTTCTCAAACTAAAAACCCCGAACCCGATTGACCCGGGATCGGGATTTGGAGCGGAAGACGGGACTCGGACCCGCGACCCTAACCTTGGCAAGGTTATGCTCTACCAACTGAGCTACTTCCGCTTTAATTTTGGGCTGCAAAAATAATAATAGATTTCTTTCTGACAAAACTCTTTTGAAAAAAAATATTAAAATTAAAAGTTAGGTTTGATTTTATACTGTTCATAAAACCTTTCGATATGGTTTACAGCATCTTGGGCTGTATCCACAATCCTAAACAATTTTAAATCGTCGTGATGTATCATCTCTTGATCTAACAGTTGTTCTTCAATCCATGCTATCAGGCCATTCCAATATGCCCTGTTGACCAAAATAATTGGGAATTTTATCATCTTATGTGTTTGAATCAAAGTCAATGCTTCGAACATTTCGTCAAGGGTGCCAAAGCCGCCTGGCAAAACAATGTATCCTTGAGAATATTTCATAAACATAACTTTTCTGACAAAGAAATAGTCGAAATTTATCAACTTATCGTTGTCAATAAAGGGGTTGGCTTTTTGCTCGTGCGGCAATACTATATTGAGCCCTACTGATTTACCTCCGGCAAAGTGTGCGCCTTTATTGGCTGCCTCCATTATTCCTGGTCCTCCGCCGGTAATTATCCCAAATCCTTTTTTTGTTAGCAGATAGGCTATCTCTTCGGCTAAACGGTAATGTTTATGTTTATCCTTAATCCTTGCCGAGCCAAAAATAGATACACAAGGGCCTATCCTTGCTAATGTTTCAAAACCATCCACCATCTCCGACATCACTTTGAAAACCATCCAGGAGTCATTAATTTTTATCTCGTTCCAACTTTTTTGAACAAACTCTTCTGAATCAGAATCTTCTTTTCGGATAGGATAATCCGCTTCGTCGTTTACCATATTCTTTTTATTATAAAATAATTAGTTGCAAAAATAATCTCTTTTATCGTAAAGTTCATTTAATAGGAAATGGCCGGTAAAGGAATTTTTATCTTCAGCTACTTTTTCAGGTGTTCCTTCACTAACAATTTCTCCCCCTCTTATTCCGCCTTCCGGCCCCAAATCAATGATGTGGTCGGCCATTTTTATTACATCCATATTGTGCTCTATCACCAGTACGGTGTTGCCTCGATTAACTAACCTGTCCAAAACATTGAGCAGCACTTTAATATCTTCGAAATGCAAGCCGGTAGTAGGTTCGTCGAGGATGTAAATTGTTTGGCCGGTATCGCGTTTTGAAAGTTCGGCGGCCAATTTTACCCGCTGTGCCTCACCGCCTGAGAGGGTTGTTGATTGTTGTCCTAAGGTGATGTATCCTAATCCAACATCTCTTAGGGTTTTAATTTTTTGAATAATGGAGGGATGATTTTCAAAAAACTCAACAGCCTGATCAATTGTCATATTTAGCACATCATTTATGGATTTTCCTTTAAACCTGACCTCAAGTGTTTCACGGTTATATCTTTTTCCCTGACACGTTTCGCAAAGGACTCGTACATCGGGTAAAAAATTCATCTCTATCAACCTGATTCCTGCTCCTTGGCATGTTTCGCATCGTCCGCCCTTAACATTGAACGAAAACCTACCAGGTTGATATCCCCTTATCTTCGATTCGGGTAATGAGCCATACAATTTTCTTATTTCGTCAAATACCTTGGTATAAGTGGCTGGGTTAGAGCGTGGTGTACGGCCAATAGGCGACTGATCAATCTCAATAACCTTATCAACAAACTCGATACCGGATATCTTTTTATAAGGCAAAGGCTTTTTTTCTGACCGGTAAAAATGAGAACTAAGGATTGGATATAAAGTTTCGTTGATCAAACTCGATTTGCCACTCCCCGACACGCCTGTAATGCACACAAACTTGCCAAGTGGCAGATTCAATGTTATATTTTTCAGATTATTCCCTGTTGCGCCCTCCAATCTCAAAAACTTACCATTGCCTGATCTTCTGATTTTTGGAACAGATATCCTTTTTTTTCCACTCAGGTAATCGCAAGTAATGGTATTACAATCTTTCATGCTATCGGGCTTGCCTTGTCCAACTATAAGTCCCCCTTTCACTCCTGCGCCCGGCCCAATATCTACAATGTAATCGCTCGAGAGTATCATCTCCTTGTCGTGCTCTACCACGATAATTGAATTTCCTATGTCGCGAAGTTGTTTCAGGGCATTGATAAGACGTCGGTTATCACGTTGGTGCAGACCAATACTTGGCTCATCAAGTATATATAGAACTCCCGTAAGCTGCGAGCCAATTTGTGTTGCCAACCTGATACGCTGCGATTCACCACCGGAAAGGCTTCTTGCCGACCGGTTCAAGGTGATGTAATCTAAGCCTACTTCGAGTAAAAATCGGATACGTGTACTGATCTCATGAGTAATCTCTCTTGCAATTTTAAAAGTACGGTCAGAGACATGAGATGGTAAATTTTCAATCCAGTCATGCAAAAGAAACAGATCCATATTGGCCAGTTCAGCGATATTTTTATTCAAGATTTTAAAATGCAACGACTCTTTTTTAAGTCTGGCTCCATTACATTCCGGACATGGAATGCGGTTCATAAAGCCTGAAATCCATTTTTTTATCTGATTACTACTTGTCTCATAATCTTGATTGAGGATGAAATTGATGATACCTTCAAAATTGAGAGAATAGTTAGAAGTAACGCCAAGATATTCGTTTTTTACGTGAATAATTTCATCAGAGCCGTATAATATTGTTATCATTCCTTTTTCAGGGATATCTTCGATTGGTGTATCGAGGGTAAATCCATATTTATAACCGATAGCCTCTATCTGCCTGAAAATCCAATTGTTTTTATACTCACCTAAAGGTGCAAGACCGCCATTTCTGATATTTCGTTTAACGTCGGGGATTACCTTTTTCAAGTCAATCTGCGACACCTCACCAAGTCCGTTGCAATGCGGACAGGCTCCATAAGGAGAATTAAAAGAGAAGGTGTTAGGCTCGGGCTCACTATAGGAGATACCGGTGGTCGGGCACATTAACAGACTGCTAAAATGCCTGACCTGATCGGCTTTTGTATCATGGATCATAATCACCCCTTTTCCTATTTTCATAGCAGCCTGTACCGATCTTGTTATCCTTTCATTCATGCTATCTTCAAGCTGTATCCTGTCAATCACAACTTCAATATCATGTGTTTTATAACGGTCAACCTTCATCCCGAAGGTGATATCCCTAATCTCGCCATCCACCCTAACTTTCGGGTAACCCATCTTTGTGATTTGCTCAAAAAGCTCTCTGTAGTGGCCTTTACGTGCTTTTACCATGGGCGCTAAAAGGTTTATTTGCTTACCTTCATACTCCCTCATAATAAGATCAATGATCTCCTTCTCGGTAAAACGCACCATCTTTTCTCCAGTATTTATCGAATAAGCTTCGCCAATTCGGGCATACAACAGGCGCAAAAAATCATAAATCTCGGTAATAGTGCCAACGGTAGAACGCGGGTTTTTGTTTACACTTTTTTGTTCAATAGATATCACAGGACTTAACCCATCAATTTTATCAACATCCGGACGCTCCATATTACCAATAAATTGACGGGCATAAGCAGAAAAAGTCTCCATATAACGCCTCTGCCCTTCGGCATAAATTGTATCAAATGCCAAAGAGGATTTGCCGCTGCCGCTAAGGCCTGTAATCACTACCAAACTATTGCGGGGTATCTTCACATCAATATTGCGGAGGTTGTGCATCCTAGCGCCATATACTTCAAGCATATTATGGAAATTGGAACCTTCAGGCTGACGAGTTTGGTCCAATGTGGCGGATTCGTTACTCATGTATGGAGATGAAAATTTCAATTATAATTCGAATCACTAAACAATATGAAAAGCATTTTTATTGCAAAGCATTGAAAATTGTAAACTTTGATAAAAATAGTAACAAAAAGCGGAGGCTTAGTAGTATAATCATTGACGAACACTTAATTTAGGGTAATTTAATTCTTCATTTTCACTTGAATCCTCATCTTTCAGTCTCTTAGTTTTTTTTACTGTAATTAGCTTTGAGAATCATGTATATTCAGATTTTTTAGTGTTTTGCGTAGCGAATTATGATCAACGGTAATAATCAATAGTTTGTCTTTTTCCATTAGTATTGTATTCCCTTTGGGTATAAAGTAATTGTTATCGCGGTTTATCATCACCACAAGTGTTTCTTCCGGTATCTCTAATTCCATCACTTTGTTACCTTTACTTAGGGTGGTAGAATTTATCTCAATTTCG
This sequence comes from Lentimicrobium sp., assembly GCA_012516825.1. Lineage (GTDB taxonomy): Bacteria > Bacteroidota > Bacteroidia > Bacteroidales > 4484-276 > RZYY01. The sequence goes on from JAAYWF010000154.1 coordinate 27,927, forward strand.
GTAACTATTGATTTAATATCATCAGAAAAATCAACATCAAAACTTTCAATTTTTCCAATTTTTGGTGGTTTTTCTGTAAGCCCGAGCCATTTGGCGATAGCAGGTAATGAAGTACCCTGAACTAATAACGAAATTATTGTGCAGAAAAAGACGATGTTGAAGATAAGCCTTGCATGAGGTACATTCTCGGTAAGTGGAAATAATGCAAAAATAATGGGCACCGCTCCTCTGAGGCCTACCCATGAAACGTAGGCTTTATCTCTAATTGGCATTTTTCGGAATGGAAGCAAGCAGAGAAAGACAGTGAGAGGGCGGGTAATAAAAATCATTGCAAGGCTGATTATCAAACCTGGGATCATAATTGGTACTAGCTCGCGTGGATTCACTAATAACCCCAAGGTTAAGAACATTATTAACTGACCAAGCCAGGCCAGACCATCAAAAAATTTAAGCGAAGTACGTTTGTGGACAAACTTTCCGTTTCCAATAGTCAGACCAGCAACATAAACAGCCAGATAGCCATTCCCTTTTGCAAAATAAGTAAGAGAGAAAATAAATAAACAGATTGTTAAAACTAATATCGGGTAAAGCGAATCGTTACCGATTTTTATTCTATTTATAAGATATATGCTCAGCTTACCAATAGCCAAGCCAATCAAAGCGCCAACAACCAATTGAATTACTACCTGTAAGCTTACCATCCAATAGTTTGGTGTTGTTTCGAAGTTTATTAATTCGATAAGTGTAATTACTAACAGGTATGCCATTGGGTCGTTACTTCCGCTCTCTAACTCAAGCATTGGCCTAAGGTTGTTTTTCAGATGCAGCCCTTTGGAGCGTAAAATAGAAAATACCGATGCAGAATCGGTAGATGACATTGTAGAGGCTAACAGGAAAGAGGTTATCAAACCTATACTGGCCGATTTGATAGTCATTCCTAAAATCCACCAGACAAAAATGCCGGTGAAAAGCGCCGTTAAAAAAACTCCTATTGTTGCCAAAATAACGCCCTGAAAGATTACAGGGCGTATCTCGTCAATTTTTGTATCAAGACCGCCGGAAAAGAGTATTACACAAAGAGCAAGCGCACCAAGATTACGTGCAACCTGTATATTCTCAAAATGAATGCCTAATCCATCGCTCCCAAATATCATCCCTACCGACAAAAACAGCAATAATGCAGGAACACCGTATTTGGAACTCGCTTTACCGGCAAGAATGCTAAAGAAAAAAAGAACTGACAGTATTAAAATTAATAGTTCAATTTGAACATCCATCTTACTAAAAAGTTAATAAAAAGCTGATTAATGAACCAGACAAATATAGTTTGTTTGAATGTTCAGCAAAAATAATAACATACTTTTTAACTACTCTTTCTTTTACTACCTCGTGATTCAGCCATCGTAACGGTCGGAAAACGCTTTTTTTTGAATAAATTATTAAAACTACTCAATTATCCTAATACGTATAAATACTTATTTGATAATTAGGTATAAATTTCCAAAAATTGAGTTTTTAAAGGGGTTAATGGTGGCGTTAGACGGGGTAACTTTGCAGAAAAATATTATTATCATAGAATAAAAAGTTGTCTAACACCTATTATCATGAGAACAAAAACAACATTTACACTTCTAATTATTACGGCTTTTTATTTTTTTTACTTCATTCTGAATGGTTGTACTTCGCAGCCAGAAAATCGGCATCACAAGAAAGGTAAGCTTAAGGGTACTATATCCATTTCGGGTGCATTTGCACTTTATCCAATGACGGTTAAGTGGGCTGAGGAGTTTATGCAACTCAATCCTGGTGTGCGGATTGACATTAGCGCAGGTGGCGCTGGTAAAGGAATGGCCGATGTATTATCCGAAATGGTTGATCTGGCAATGGTGTCAAGGGAAATAGCGCCTGCGGAAATTGAAAAAGGAGCCTGGTATCTGGCGGTATGTAAGGATGCAGTATTAGGAACGATCAACGAATCCAATCCATACGTTAAAGAGATTAAGCAGTATGGCATTTCGAGAGAGACACTCACAAAAATTTACATTGATGTAACTATTGAAAACTGGGATCAGATACCGGGTATCTCAGCCAACAATCAGAAGATAAATGTTTATACCCGTTCCGATGCCTGTGGCGCCGCTGAAATGTGGGGGCTTTTTTTTGGAAAAAATCAAGAGAGCCTTCAAGGGATAGGAGTATTTGGAGACCCAGGCATAGCCGATGCAGTTAAAAATGATAAATTCGGGATCGGCTTCAACAATGTTATCTATGCCTTTGATATAAATACACGAAAAAAATTTGAAGGATTAGAAATAATACCGATTGATCTGAATAATAACGGGGTAATAGACCCTGATGAGAATTTTTACGACAATCTTGATGACATTTGTGCCGCTATTGGAAATGAACAATACCCTTCACCGCCAGCCCGTGATCTATATCTAATATCGAAAGGGGAACCTAAAAACCCGATCGTAATTGAATTTTTAAAATGGATACTTACCGAAGGGCAACAGTACGTCAATGATGCCGGCTATGTACGTCTTTCGGAATCAAAAATTGAAACTGAGATGCAAAAGATTAAATGAGGTTGAGAAATTTCAATATTGGTCGCCACCTGAGGGATAGGCTACATTATTCGTGGATGCTATTAGTATTAGCTATTACTATGATAGTGCCTGTAGCTCTTTTGAGCGGTTTGATATATAAATCGTCATTTTTACTGAGCGAACAATCCTTTTTTCAAATCCTTTTTTCAAATCAATGGAAACCCCTTTCGGGCAAATTTGGTTTTTATCCTTTCATCATCAGCTCCTTGTGGGTATCGGTAGTTTCGCTGTTAATAGCAGTTCCTATTTGCCTTTTAACGGCTATACATCTCACACAGTACGCTAAACGGTGGGTGTTGAACCTTATGCATCCGGTAATTGATCTTTTGGCAGGCATACCGTCAGTGATCTTTGGGATGTGGGGTATCTTAGTAATTGTACCAGTAATTTCGAATTATATCGGGCCATTATTTGGAAAAAACATTTCGGGTTATTCAATATTAGCCGGTGCAATAGTCCTTTCGATAATGATTATCCCTTTCATTTTGAATATTTTAATTGAACTATTCCGACATATCCCGACAGAGCTTAAAGAGACCTCTTTATCTCTTGGAGCTACACAGTGGCAAACTGTGAAGTTTGTACTTGTCAAAAAAATATTTCCCGGAATAGTCTCCGCCTTCGGATTGGGGATGTCAAGGGCATTTGGAGAAACAATTGCGGTTTTGATGGTTGTAGGAAATGTAGTACATGTACCTAAAGGAATATTTCAACCTGGTTATCCATTGCCTGCATTAATTGCCAACAATTATGGTGAAATGCTTTCGATACCTCTTTACGATTCGGCACTTATGCTGGCTGCACTTATACTTTTCGTTATTGTCCTTTTTTTCAACTTTTTATCCCGATTAATCATCGTCAAATCAAACATACACAATTAATTTCATGGACTTACGCAAAATAGAGGAGATATTTTTCAGGATTTTGATGTTTTGTTCAACGGTCATCATCGCCGTATCACTTATCATTATAATATTCAGCACGTTTTATAAAGGGCTTCCACATTTAACATGGGAGATGATTAGCAAGACGCCTAAGGGCGGATTTTATTTTGGGAAAGAGGGCGGTATTCTGAATGCTATTGTTGGTTCGCTTTATTTATCATTTGGGGCAACAATACTCGCAATTTTATTTGGATTGCCGTTAGCGCTTTTTCTAAATGTACATATTGCTCACCGACGCAAATTAGTGAATGTAGTAAGATTTGTGATGGATTTACTATGGGGTGTTCCCTCCATCGTCTATGGCGCATTTGGCTTTACGATAATGGTTTTTTTTGGGATCAGAGCTTCGTTGCTTGCTGGAATTATTACCGTAACCCTCTTTATCATCCCAATCATGGTCAGGGGGATTGACGAAGTACTACAGTCGGTTCCGCGCGGCTTACACGAATCATCTCTATCATTGGGGTCAACGAGAGCCGAAACAGCTTACAAAGTATTTTTAAAACAGTCGGTTCCGGGTGTTGTTACTGCTATTTTGCTATCCTTCGGACGAGCTATCGGCGATGCAGCTTCTATCCTGTTTACCACCGGCTACACCGATCATATCCCAACATCTCTCAGCCAGCCAACCGCCACATTACCTCTGGCAATCTTCTTTCAGTTAAGCTCACCGATACCTCAAGTAAGAGACAGAGCTTATGCTGCAGCCGCTGTCTTATTTATCATCATTTTAATAATCAGCATATTGTCAAGGTTTTTTAGTAAAAGATATCAGAAAAATAAAATCAACTTTTAACCATGAATAAACCTAAGATCAATATACAGGATTTGAATCTTTATTACGGCAAACAACATATTCTTAAAAATATCAATACCATTATCCCCGAACGTCAAATAACGGTTATCATGGGGCCTTCGGGTTGTGGTAAAACGACCTTAATGAAAAGCCTTAACAGGCTAACTGATCTCACTCCTGATTGTTCTGTTAGTGGTAAAATAATGATTGATGGGCAAAATATTCTTAATACTACCGAAGATATTACTAAAATCCGAAAAAAGATGGGCCTTCTGGCGCAAAGGCCATATCCATTACCGATGAGCATTTACAATAATGTCGCTTATGGTTTACGTATTAGCGGAAGAAAAAAAAGGCGTTTTCTCGACAAAAGAGTAGAACACTATCTTCGTCAAGTAAATCTATGGAACGAGGTGAAAGACCGTCTGAAAGAACCTGCCGGAACACTTTCTATTGGCCAGCAACAACGTCTGTGCCTTGCAAGAGGTCTTGCCGTTGATCCCGAAATAATTCTTGCCGATGAGCCTACTTCAGCATTAGACCCCATTTCGAGCCAGACTATTGAGGAGAAATTTAAAGAGTTAAAAAATCAATTTACCATTGTAATGGTTACCCACATTCTCCGACAAGCAAAACGAATAGCAGATTATGTGATTTTTATGTATTTAGGCGAAATAATCGAACAAGGCCCAGCTAAAGATTTTTTTGAAAACCCTCAAGAAGAGATCACAAAAGACTATCTGAAAGGATTGTTTTATTAATAGAGGAAAGTCTTTACCTAAAGGAGGTTTAATAGATTCAATTTTGAGTCAGTTCCAAAAATGAAATTTTTCAGATTTTCGTGTATGGCTGCTGAACGAAGGTGAAGTATTCGTGTTAAAATTACTTTTCGAAGTTGGTTAAATTATTAGATATATTCTTCAGATAATTAACAATTATTCCTGTTGCACCCTGCTTTTGTTCAACATAATTTCGTGCAGCAAATGACGATGCTTCATATTTTTTTTGGTTGTTTAACAATGTGTTTATCACTTCAATAAATTCGCTTTTCGAACTTATGTTGTATGCGCCGCCACGTTCGATTAGATCAACCGCTTCATGAAATTTGTTAAAGTTGGGACCAAAGATTACAGGGACTCCAAATGTTGCCGCTTCAAGGGTATTATGTATGCCGCTCCCAAATCCACCGCCAATATAAGCTAACGTTGCGTATTTATAGATATGAGATAAAATTCCGATAGTGTCAATTACCATTACTGGTGCTTCCGTTACATTGCTGGTATCAGCCATTGAATATCTGATTGCTGAATCGGGTAATTTTCGCATCAAAGTTTGAATGCGAGCTTCATGCACTTCGTGAGGCGCAATAATTATTTTTAAGCCATCGAAATTCAATTTAATTAATTCGGTTATCAATTCCTCATCAGGTTGCCATGTGCTACCGGCTAAAAAGATTTTGCTTTCCCCTTTAAAAATTTCAATTGGTGGGAAAACCCTTTTTTGTTTGGCTATATTATGTACACGATCGAAACGTGTATCGCCACTTAAGGTAACCTGCTCTATTCCATGTTTTTGTAAAAGGTCTGCTGACGATTGGTTTTGTACAAAGAAGTGATCTGCCTGCCGTAGTTGTTCAATCTGCCATCTTCCCCATTTCCGAAAAAAATGTTGTTTAGGTCGAAAAATTGTTGAAATAAAAATATAAGGCACATAGCTTCTTTTTAGCTCACGCATGTAGTTAAACCAAAACTCATACTTTACAAAAACGGCAATTTCGGGCTTTACTAAATCAATAAAACGCCTGGCATTTCTACGGGTATCGGCAGGCAGGTAAAATATATAATCGGCTCCGGGGTAATTTTTTCTAATTTCGAAACCTGATGGAGAAAAGAAAGTAAGAATTATCTGTTTGTCAGGAAATGTCTCTTTAAAAGATTCAATTACCGGGAGCCCCTGTTCAAACTCCCCTAACGAAGCACAGTGAAACCATACTATTGGCTTGTCATGTTCAACCCTCTTGATGATTTTTTTAAAAACGTCCTTCCTGCCAGCAATCCACATTCGGGCTTTGTTGTTAAATGGTTTGCTAAGCCATATTGTAAGGTTGTAGAGTTGGATGAAGAGGTTATAGAAGAAAAACATTACCAATAAAAATTTGAATTACAGGCTAATAGTAATAATAATCTTTTGCCATTCGTTTTCTGAAAGGGATAATCCAACCCAATTTTATTCCATAAAGGATGTCAAGTCGTTGATTATCGTCAATAGTCATGGTATCGAAATTTATAGAGCGCCGCCCCTTCGTCCATCCCTCAACAATTTCGATACCGGCAAAAAAGTTATGTAGTCGCTTTTTGTCCATCCTCATATATCCAATAAACTGTACAGCGCTAAAACCATTAGTCATTCGGTCGTATCCTTTATTATAATCTTTACGCAAAGCTGCAACCATGTTGTCTTTAACTTTAATAAAAATTTTGTGTTGCATAAAACCTGTACCCGCTAACAGCATCAACCCCGAATTAGGATCAGAAGCGGTTAAAGGGATCAATTTTCCGGCTCTGAGTGTGGTATAGAATCCTCGTTCGAAAAAACTCACCTCAGCTATCTGACCATTATCTCCAATAACAAAACCATCAACGGTTAACAGATTTTGAATCAGACCTTCCTGATTGATCTTATTACCAAAAATGTAATTATAATCAGCCATAAAAAGCCAATTACCACCGGTTTTATGTTGATATCCCATACCGATTGTGGAGTTGCTACCGAAGCGCTCGGACATATCACCTGCAGGAAGCTGAAAGCTAACTGCCGGGAATACCATGATGACATTCTCTATCTCGTTCTTTGCAGCGCCCTCAGCCTGTGCATGAGCTAAACCTGTGAAAGCAAAAAAACATATTGAAAGTATAATGACGTACTTCATATAACAATATTGATCAACAAAGATAAAGCTTTGGTTTTGGCGTGAGTATTTAACAAACATTTATTGCTCTGATTTTGGAGAAATTAAATGAACCCCAACCTCGTAATGACGATTTAAAACATTGACCATCAGTAAATAGTCCTCATCATTCGAAACAAAATCAAGATTATTTGTATCTACTATTACAATTCGCATATTCGACTGCTGACGGATAAATTCAAGGTAACTGGTTTGTATCTTTTCTAAATATTCGGCTTTAATATATGTTTCGTAGTCGCGCCCTCGTTTTTTTATGTTTTTTAAAAGATTATCTACATCAAGATATAGATAGATGAGCAAGTCAGGTCTGGGTAAGGTTTCGCTGATGATCTCAAAAAGCTTTTTGTAAAGTCCGAAAGTGTCGTCAGGAAGGTTTTTTCTGGCAAAGATGAAAGATTTATGAATAAAATAGTCGGAAACAGTAAAGTTGGTAAATAGATCGCGATGGGTAAGTTCTTGTTTTAGTTGTTCGAACCTTTCGGCAAGAAAAGAGAGCTCAAGAGGGAAGGCGTATTTGTCGGGTTCTTTATAAAATTTAGGTAGAAATGAGTTCTCTTCAAACTGTTCTAATATCAGCTTTGCATTAAAATCATGGGCTATCCGTGTAGCAAGAGATGTTTTACCAGCTCCAATATTTCCTTCTATTGATACGAAGTTGTAAGACAAAAGTCTATTTGGTGTAACGCCATGCATAAGTATTAAATAAAAAATGTTCAACGATTCTTTGCTCTATATTTTTCATGATTCATTATTACAATCAAATGAATTGTGGATAAAACTTTATTTTAATCGTAGTATGTGAAGCATTGTCAATAGTTCTTTGTTGTTTTTATTCCTGTAATTTATTTGTAAAAATTATTTTGTTGACGTAAAGATTCGCACAACTTTCATATTGTCATCACATTCGGCTAAAAGCTGTGCTATTGTCTTATTTAAAACCGGATGCATAAGGTCGGGTGCAAGCTCATTCATTGGCACAAGAGTAAATCGTCGTAAATGTAATCTTGGATGAGGAATAATAATTTTTGGGGTGTTAATTACTTGACTGCCAAAAAAAAGTATGTCAACATCCAATATTCTGGATTGGTATCCTGCTATTTTTTTCCTCTTACGTCCGACCTGTTTTTCTATCTCTAAAAGTCTGTTTAATAATTTCATCGGATCTAATTCCGTAGCTATTTCGACCACTTGATTAAGGAAATCCTCATCAGCATCAAAACCCCATGGCGATGTTTTATATATGGCTGATTCCCTAACTAAAGTAATCTCTTTTGATTGAATTAGCGTACGGGCTTTCAACAAGTTATGATTTTTATCACCAAGGTTTGAGCCAAGTAAGAGATAACTTTTTTGCATTTTTGAGAAAAAATGATTGAAATCGTGTCAAAAATAAGACA
>JAAYWF010000155.1 GCA_012516825.1 Lentimicrobium sp.
ATATGGGATTGAAATGAATGGTTTTACAACCAACTTTGCCTTTTTTAATGATATAGGGCAAAGCATTTCACAAGAGCAAAATACTACTGAGCTTGGCGGATTTTTTAAATACAAAATAGCTATCAATAAATTTCTTATCGAACCCGGAATCAGAGCACAGTGGTACGCCTCACTTTCCAACTTTTCATTAGAGCCCAGGTTGGCCTTTAAGTATAACTATTCTGACCGTACCCGTTTTAAAATTGCCGGAGGTTTTTATTCGCAAAATCTTATTAGCGCACGCTCCGATAGAGACGTTGTTGATCTTTTCTACGGCTTTCTCTCCGGCCCCGACCAAACTCTAATTGATTTCAAAGGCGAAGAAACCAATCATAAACTCCAAAAATCAAAACATTTAATTCTGGGAATTGAACATGATCTTTTTCGTGGCTTTACCATAAACCTTGAGGGCTACTATAAAGTATTTCCACAGCTAACAAACCTGAATCGTTACAAAATTTATGATGCCAGCAATGTACCTCCAGGAACCCCACACCTTGAGTATAGTGACTATATCGTGGAAAAGGGAGAGGCAATGGGGGCTGACCTTTCTTTAAAATACAGCAAAAATAGATTGTACTTCTGGACAGCATACTCCTATGCTTTTGTGAACCGATATGATGGAATGCAATGGTATTATCCGCATTTTGATCGCAGACATAATCTAAATATGCTTACGGCATATACACACGGCCACCTGCGACAATGGGAATTTAGTGTAAGATGGAATTTTGGTACAGGATTCCCGTTCACTCAATCACAAGGATATTACGAAAAACTCTTGTTCCCCGGGGGAATTAACTCCGACTATATGACTGAAAATGGAATCTTAGGTATTGAATATGGCGAGTTAAATCTTGGACGCTTACCTACTTACCACCGGTTTGATGTCAATATAAAACGTACCTTTTTCTTTACCGAAAAAAGTAACTTGCAGCTCGATTTTAGTGTTACTAACGTTTATGACCGTCCAAACGTCTTCTACGTTAACAGAATAAGCGGTGAGACTGTTCGCCAATTGCCAATTATGCCAAGCATTGGCGCCACTTTCACTTTTTAAAAAAAAAGAAAAGCAGCTTGCCCTTTTGTTAGAATAAAGCTATTGGAAAATAGAGGCTGAATAAAAAATTATAAGATATTATTGTAAAAGCTTTTGAAATTAAAACAGCTTCGTTAAATAATTGTTAGTTTTACTAAAAATAACAATCTTTCACAAAAAGACATGCATGAGATAGAACCATATTACTACTGGCGTCATCTTTATATAGCCTCTGATGATGAGCGTTCTCCTTTTTACAAAAGGCAATATAGTGAATTTGAGTTTACTAATGCTATTTATAATTTCCTTATACATCCACAATGGGACGAAATGGGCTCAGCAACTCTTTATTTAAAGGTATTATACGCCGACTATAACAGAGGGTTTTCCATAATCGAGCTGCTGGGCGAATGGAATGACTGTCTATATAACGACATCATGTATCTCAAGCGCAACATAATTGAACCAATGATTAAAGAAGGGATAAACAAATTTATTCTCATTGGCGAAAACATCCTGAATTTTCATGCATCCGAAGATGATTACTATCAAGAATGGTTTGACGAAGTAGAGGAGGGCTGGATTTCTGGGATAAACTTCAGGAAACATGTTATTGAGGAGTTTGTACACTGCAACATTGATTATTACATAGCCTTTGGAGGTCCTTTCAATTGCGTTGACTGGAGAACAATAGATCCGGTTCAGCTTTTTGAAGAAATTGATAAGTTAATGGTTAAACGATTATCAATGTGATCATGAAAAAGTCTGTTATCCTAAATATTTATGGGAAAGTTCAAAATGTAGGATTTCGCTATCAAACTAAAAAAAAGGCAGACTTGCTTCAAATAACAGGATTTGTTAAGAATATGCACGATGGTTCTGTTTATGTGGAAGCCGAAGGTGAAGAAAATGATCTAATTCTTTTCATTCAATGGTGTTATAG
>JAAYWF010000156.1 GCA_012516825.1 Lentimicrobium sp.
CTGTTTTTATTGCTTTTTTTAGCCTTTGGACTTGGCCTGTTTTCATATTCTCAGGAAACATTGTCCCCTAAAATTATCCGTAAAGCCTATTATGCTGATAAAACACCACCATTAAGAGAGATGACAATTATTTTGCCCGGCGAGCGACAAAGAGAATGGAAAAACAGCGAAATCGGTAATCCATCCATAAAAATGATTCCTCCAGCGCCTAAAACACCTGTTGTTTATGAAAACCTTCAAGAGACAACCGGCATTCTGGGCAGTCGTGGACCGATAAAAAGCATTCCCGGTATAGGAAATGTAAATGGAGTTTATCCTCCCGACACTGAAGGAGCTGTTGGGCCGGATCATTATTTTCAAATGATCAATCTCTCTTTTGCAATCTGGGATAAAAACGGCACCAAGCTATATGGCCCGGTTGATAACAGCACCTTGTGGGAAGGCTTCATCGGTGCATGGACAGGCTCAAACGATGGCGACCCCATTGTACTTTATGATGTAAATGCTGACCGTTATGTCGCTTCACAATTTGCAATAGAACGGCCTAATGGTAAATCTTATCAGTTAGTAGCTATTTCGGCAACAGGCGATCCTTTAGGTGAGTATTACCGCTATGCTTTTGAGTTTGACCATTTTAACGATTATCCTAAGATGAGCACCTGGCATGATGGATACTACTGTACTTTTAACTTCTTTGAATCAGGTTTTATCGGTAGTGGTGTAGCAGCTTTCGAACGAGACAAAATGCTTGTTGGCGACCCCGACGCAGGAATGATATTTTTCGGCTATTTTCCAGACAAATTTAGTCTGTTGCCAAGTGATGCAGAAGGCCCTATGCCGCCGGCAGGCACCCCCAATTATATTGCCACCATGAACGCCTTCGGCAACAAACAATTTGAAATTTATGAGTTTAACGCCGATTGGAATAATCCTTCGAATTCAACCTATCAGTTAGGAGTATCTTTAAATCCAGGCAATTTCAATTCCGAGATTTACGGAATTCCTCAGCCAGGCACAAGCTCAACGTTAGATGCATTAAGCCAAATGTTAATGTTTAGGCTTCCCTATCGTAATTTTGGCAGTTATGAAGCTATGGTAGCCAACCATACAGTTAATGTAAACGGACGTGCCGGTATTAAATGGTATGAGTTTAGAAAAAATAATGGGGAGGACTGGTCAATATATCAGCAAGGGGTATATGCTCCAAACGACGGGCTACATCGCTGGATGGGTAGTATAACAATGAACGCAGCCGGAACTATAGCTCTCGGCTATTCCGTTTCGGGTAGCAACGACGTTTATCCTTCTATTCGCTATACCGGTAGGCCTAAAGATGCACCATTAGGACAGATGACCTATGACGAAGTAGAAGCGCAAACAGGTTTTGGATCACAAACACAGATTAGCCGCTGGGGCGACTACTCTTGTATGAATGTTGACCCAGTGAACGACTCAATATTTTGGTTTACAAATGAGTATATGAATTATAGCTGGAAGACAAGAATCATAGCTTTCGACTTTGCTCCTATTCAGTTACCCGAAGCTTATGCCGGCCCTGACGGATATGTTTGTCAAGACACTTTTTATTATGTCAACGGAGTAGCACAATATGCACAATCTTGGAAATGGACAACGTCAGGCGATGGTTTTTTCGTCGCTCCAAATAATTTATATTCACCTTACCTACGTGGTAACCAAGACCTCCAAAATGGATATGCATATCTAATTCTCACCGTAAACGGTTTTGAACCAAATCTAACGGCTAAAGACAGTCTGCTATTAACTATCACCTATCGCCCGACGGTATTTGCAGGGAACGATACCGTTATCCATACAAGTTCGCTCTACCTTACGAATCCTCAGGTAACAAATGCAGCATCTATAGAATGGGCTACTGATGGAGACGGTTTTTTTGAAAACCCAGCCGATTTGCAAACAATATACACACCTGGAAAAGGCGATCTGGATGCTGGTCAGGTAAAGCTAACTCTTAACGCAGCCCCATTAGCGCCCTGTTCCTTCGGTAATTCAGACGCTTTAAACCTATATTTTGATCCAACGATAAATGTCGGGGAGCCAATCGTCAAACCAACCACTACTATCCTTCCTAATCCAAGTTCAGGAGTATTTACAACAAATCTCACAGGATATTCCAAAGATACAGAGATACGGATTTTCAACATGGAAGGTGATCTCATTTTCACTGAATACATCACTTCAAACAGGCTTAATAATGGCCTTAGGCGAGATTTTGATTTCCGATACAAAACAAAAGGAATATATGTCCTTAAAATCACTTCGGGAAATCAAACGCAAATCCATAAAGTGGTTATTCAGTAATACTTTCCACATAAGCATTAAGAAAAAACAATATCAAAACTCCTCTAAACCTCTTTTAGAGGTAATAGTTTAAAGTTTTTATCCTTTATTGATAACGCAAATATGAAAAATAATGAAATTCTCAACCAATTTCATTATACTTGCAATCAAAATATGACATCATGACTTATGATCCGGCAATTATCCGAACACTTAACTTCAACGAGCTAATCAAGCCAATCGAAGAGTTAAGAAATTGCAGGATTTGCCCTCGCAACTGTGGAGCAAACCGTTTCAGTAACAAATTGGGTTATTGCAAAAGCAATACATCATTTTACATATCATCAATCTGTATCCATCGTGGTGAAGAACCGCCAATTAGTGGTAAAAACGGCATCTGCAACATATTTTTTGGCCATTGTAACCTGCAATGTATCTATTGTCAAAATCATCAAATAAGCATGAACCACCTCAAAAACGCAGCACATCAAATGTCGCTGCAAGAGACGCTGTTAGAAATAATAATGTGCTTAAATGAGGGCTGCAAAGGAGTAGGTTTTGTATCGCCAACACATTTCGTACCTCAGGTAAAAATAATCATCAACTCCTTACGAACGTTGAATATCAAACCTACATTTGTTTATAATAGCAACGGTTACGACAAAGTGGAAACACTTCGTACGCTTGAGCCATATATTGATGTTTATTTACCCGACTTTAAATATTCGGATCCGGAATTATCAAAAAAATATTCGGATGCCGAAGATTATACAAATGTCGCTCTGGCCGCGTTGAAAGAGATGTACCGTCAAAAAGGCTCTACTCTGCTACTTGATGAAGATGGCGTGGCAATACACGGGATTTTAATCAGGCATCTTGTACTACCCGGCCATGTACAAAACAGTATTGATTCGCTCCGCCATATAGCCGATAATCTTTCTACTTCAATGCACTTATCATTGATGTCGCAATACCATCCTACTCGATTTGTAAATTCAAAACTTCCTATTAGCCGTACTTTAAATGACAACGAGTACCGGCAAGTTATCGAAGAGTTTTACAATTTGGGTTTTACAAAAGGCTGGTTACAGGATTTAGAGAGTTATAACAACTATCTGCCTGATTTTGATAAAAACCACCCTTTTGAAAGTTAAACCTATTAATGGTTCTATTACTTCTTTAACAGATCAAAATATTTGATTTTCCAAAGAGAAAAAGAAAGCTTTTTAGAGAACGCTTAATCAGTTTTAAATACACTTAGTTACTCGCTATTGATAAGCGCTGATTTAGGAAAATCTTATTTTTGGCAAACGATTAATAGAAATAATATGAGACTAATAAAAAGAGTGATATTATTCTTTGTAGCCTTTATGGCTTTTTCAGTGTTGACAAACTGTTCAAAGAAGGATAAAACATTAAAAATAGCCATCTCCCACATCAGTAATTCGCCTGATAAGAACAACTATATTAAATGGCTCAGATCATTTGCGCCAGAAGCCGAGCTATTTGTAATGAACAAAATGTCGGATGATTCCATGATAATGGTTTTCGGCAAATGCCATGGATTGCTGTTAACTGGGGGCGAAGATATCTATCCAAAATGGTACGGACAAGAGCAAGATACATCAAAATGTGGCAGCTTCAATATGAAGAGAGATACTTTGGAGTTTTATCTTTTAAAAACAGGCATCAAACGCAAAATGCCATTACTTGGGGTCTGTCGTGGGCATCAACTAATAAATGTTGCTATGGGCGGAACATTATACGTTGACCTACCTTCGGATATTAATTCAAATGTGAATCATCGCATTGAAGATTGGCAAAACTGCTACCATGATGTTCAGATTTATGATAATGGGTTGCTTGGGAAGATCAGTAAAATTGATATTGGTGAGGTAAACAGCAATCATCATCAAGCTGTTAACCGCCTTGCGGAAGGACTTAGAGTACACGCTATCGCAAATGACGGAGTAATTGAATCAATTGGATGGACCGATACAATAAACAAACCATTTATGCTGGGAGTGCAGTGGCATCCGGAACGTATGGATACAACCAGCGCACTATCAACACCTATTATAAGAAAGTTTATTGATGAAGCAACAAAATATAAAGAGAGACCATTATGGAAAAGGCTATAATTATAACAGGAGCGGCCGGTTTTATAGGTAGCGTACTCACTGGAAAACTAAACCAAACAGGGGAGAAGAATCTTATTCTTGTTGATGATTTTTCCAGAAAAGAGAAAGAGCAAAATATTGAAAATAAAGATTTTATTCACAAAATACATCGTGATCACTTTTCC
>JAAYWF010000021.1 GCA_012516825.1 Lentimicrobium sp.
TACCTCAAAATCATCAGCTAAATAATAATAGTTACCGGGCGACATATTATGATTCACATTTGGACCATAAGCACTCATGCCAAGGTCAGTTTGAACTGCACTTGCATCTTTGCCTCCGGCCCCACCCCCAGGATGAGTAATAAACGGACCGTTGTTATACAACTCCGAACGCGAGGGGTAATAAGTAGCATAGGAGGTATAATGTTCACCTTCAACCGGCTGGGCTGTAGCTTTTACGCTAGGTCCATTATCCGAGTTAACATATTTCTCCATTTGCTCCATCTTCAGCTTATCTAAGCTGGTAGGTTGCTGTGAAAACAACACAGTTGATGAAATCATAAAGAAAAACACCAACAGAAAACATGTAATTTGTTTCATAGGTTATTTGTTTTGATTAATTTAAAATATTTGACTTTGTTTAATTATTATTATGTTAAATGTTATCTTAAAAAATAAAAAAATCGTTAAGTTTCTTTAATCCAATTAGTTATGGTGGCTTTATTTCGTTAATGTTCGCTTGTTCCATGTTACTAAATTTGATTTCAGTGCTCTATTTTCGTAATTTACAAGTGCAAAAATAAAATATTCTTTGAAATATACTCCTATTTGAAAATATTTTTTAAAAAGTTATTCACAGTCAAACCAACAATTCGTCAAAAATAAACAATTTTTAATATGTGGGTAGTTTTTTTTTGAAATAAAAAAAATAATTATTCCAATAATTTGGAATTAAAGAATTATTTATACTTTTGCGCCCCGATTTTTAATTAAAAATACTTTAAACCGAAACAATGTACGCAATAGTTGATATAGCTGGGCAACAGTTTAAAATCGAGAAGGGTAAGCAAATTTACGTTCATCGCCTTGAAGGGTTAGAGGGCGATACCGTTACTTTCGACAAAGTGTTGTTACTTGATAATAACGGTAACATTAGTATTGGGCAACCTTTCGTTGATGGCGCATCGGTTTCTGCCACAATAGTTTCTCACCTTAAAGGAGACAAAGTAATTGTGTTCAAAAAGAAACGCAGGAAGGGATTTCAAAAAGAGACCGGTCATCGGCAGTATTTATCTCGTATCAGAATTGACGAGATAACTGTTGGTTAATAAAATTGTTAAACATCAAAATTAAATCCACTCTAAAAAGTCGGAGTAGCAGATTTACACTTTATTAAAAACATGTTTGTTCACAAAGCTATAAATAATTGATTATCAATAAAATGATGTTTCTTGTAGAGTTATTATTCAAATCTTTACGAGAGAAAATTTACACGAGAAATGTTTAATGAATCTATAAAATAACAACTAAAACCATGAAATTGAGGGTGAAAAAGGATGATTTTAAGAGCAAATTTTATTTGCAAATAAATTTTCAACCAAATTTGCCCCTTCAATTTTCTAAAACTATATTTTTATCACTTGTCAATATTTTATCACTTTTAATAATCGTTCCATTTTAGAGGGGACTCAAAAATTTAAATACTATGGCTCATAAAAAAGGCGCAGGCAGTTCGTCCAACGGTCGAGAATCGCATAGCAAGCGATTAGGTGTAAAGATTTACGGCGGCCAGTTTGCCAAAGCAGGTAATATCCTTGTCAGGCAGCGCGGCACAGTCCATAATCCAGGTGTTAACGTAGGAATGGGAAAAGATCATACACTCTTTGCAACTGTTGACGGAACAGTAGAATTCAAAAGGAGAAAAAATAATAAATCATTTGTATCAGTAATCCCTTTTGAAGATCAAAATACCGACAACTAATTTAGTATCAAAAAAATTAACTAATCAGAATCTCCTGTTTTTTTTTACTAAACGGGAGATTTTTTGTTTAGGATAAAACAATAATCACATTATGTTACAGATACATATCCTCCGTCAAAATCCGGATTTTGTAATTGAACGGTTGAAGGTCAAAAATTTTGATGCTTCCGAATTGATTACAAATATTTTGGCGCTTGATGAAAAAAAACGAGAAAACCAGGTTAAACTTGATGCGACTCTTTCAGAAGCCAATAAAATAGCCAAAACTATTGGAGAAATTATTAAAAGCGGCAAGCAAGATCAAGCAACACAGCTAAAGGAGCGTTCCGTTACTTTAAAAGCTGAGGCCAAAACAATGGCTAACGACCTGGAATTGCTTAACAATGAAATAAATTCGCTTTTATTACAAATACCAAACATACCCGGGGATCAAGTTCCACAGGGTAAAACAGCCGAAGATAATGAGATTGTCTTTAGTTTTGGAAAAATACCGACTCTCTCTCCTTCAGCCCTACCCCACTGGGATTTAATTAAAAAGTATGACATCATTGATTTCGAGCTTGGTAATAAGGTTACAGGGGCCGGTTTTCCGTTTTATCGTGGAAAAGGAGCTAAATTACAACGTGCACTCATCAACTTCTTTCTTGATGAGGGACTAAAAGCCGGATACACTGAGGTTCAGCCACCATTGCTTGTAAATGAAGCGTCAGCATACGGAACAGGTCAATTACCCGATAAAGACGGTCAGATGTATAATGTAGGACTTGATAAATTTTATCTGATCCCTACCGCCGAAGTGCCACTTACCAATATTTACCGAGATACAATATTAAAGGAGAGCGACTTGCCTATTAAAAACATTGCCTATTCCAATTGTTTCCGACGCGAAGCTGGTTCGTGGGGCGCCGATGTGAGAGGCTTAAACCGCCTGCATCAGTTCGACAAGGTGGAGATAGTGCAAATAGCCACACCCGAAACATCTTATCAGGTTCTGGAAGAGATGCGCGAATATGTATCTACATTACTTGTTAAATTGGAGCTGCCTTTCAGGATTGTTAAGCTCTGCGGAGGGGATATAAGTTTTACTTCAGCCATGACGTACGATTTTGAAGTCTATTCGGCAGCACAAAAGAGATGGCTAGAGGTAAGCTCGGTTTCCAATTTTGAAAGTTTTCAGGCTAACAGAATGAAATTGAGATTTAAAAACAAAAATGGCAAGACCGAACTCGCACATACACTCAACGGCAGCGCTCTGGCTTTACCACGAATAGTCGCAGCTTTATTGGAAAACAATCAAAATGAAACAGGAATAAAAATATCCGACTCATTAATTCCATATACCGGTTTCAAAATGATTGATTAGCGGCTTCACCCCTTTTACAAAAAGTCAAAGTAGTGAACAAAATACTAAACCTGTACATTAATGGTTTGTATTATCTCAATGTCAGTTAATGCAATGAAATCATATTTTTATATACCTTTCATATTATTATTTTTAGGATATGCTCCACTTTACGGACAGGATATCCCTGCATTTCCAAAGGCCGAGACTGCAATAAACAAGAAACAGGAACCGGACAAAGAGAAACTTGCTGCCGAATACGTCCGGAATCGGGATTTCGAAAAAGCCGTTTTACTTTACGAACAGCTATTTAATGAGAAAGGCACCCATTTTTATTACAATTATTACATCTATTGCCTCATCGAGCTTCAGGATTATAAGAAAGCCCTGAAAGCAATAACAAAACAACAAAAGAGTAATCCGAACAACCTTCGGTATGATGTTGACGAAGGCTATATTTATTTAATTTCCGGAGAACTTGTAAAGGCAAATAAAATCTTTGATAAAGCCTTCGAAAATATTGGTTCGACTGCAAACCAAATTCGTGATCTGGCCAACGCATTTAATTATAGAGGGCAATCCGATTGGGCTATAAAGACGTACCTAAAGGGTAAAATATTGATTCCGGATCACCCTTTCAACCTTGATCTTGCTTTTATCTATCAGCGGCAGCAGAACTATGAAATGATGTTTAATGAGTACCTTGACCTGCTTGATATTGATCAATCCAAAATTGAAACCGTAAAATCACGGTTACAATCAGCGCTTAGCGATGATACCGAAGGCGAAAAGAATGAGATGCTGCGAAAAGAATTGCTTCGCAGGATTCAGCGAGCGCCTGACAAGACTTATTTTTCGGAGATGCTTATCTGGCATTCGGTTCAGCAGCACGACTTCGAAATGGCATTCATTCAGGCGCGCTCACTCGACCTTCGTTTTCAGGAACAAGGACAAAGGATTTACGAGCTTGCTAATCTTTGCATGTCAAATGAATCCTATGATGTTGCCATAAATGCATATAGCTATCTGTTGGAAAAAGGAACATCATCTCCTTTTTATCTCGACTCGCGTATTGGATTACTCAACGCCAGATACCTAAAAGTAACCACACGATATGACTATACCCATAAGGATTTGATTGAGCTCAAAAATGAGTATCAAAAAGCATTGGACGAGTTTGGACAAAACACCTCGACTGTCTCCATAATGCGTTACATGGCTCATCTACAAGCATTCTATCTTGACGATATTGATCAGGCAATTTCACTATTGCAAAAAGCTGTAGAGATGCCCTCGGTAGCAAAAAATATGAAAGCCGAATGTAAAATAGAACTGGCTGACATACTGCTATTTTCTGGTAATGTGTGGGATGCCACTCTACTTTACTCACAGGTTGAATACGATTTTAAACACGATCCGATCGGTCATCGGGCAAAGTTACAAAACGCAAAGCTATCATATTATATAGGTGAATTTGGCTGGGCAAAGGCACAGTTAGACGTCTTGAAGGCAGCCACATCAAAACTGATTGCCAACGATGCAATGGAGCTATCATTGCTGATAAGCGATAACCTTGATCTTGACAGTACTTATACTGCTCTTGGCATTTTCGCACGAGCCGAGTTACTTTTTTATCGCAATAAATATGATGAAGCATGGGCAACACTTGATTCAATACAGATGCTGTCGCTCTGGCACTCATTGAATGATGACGTGCTCTTTAAAAGAGCAGAGATCATGATGAAAAAGGGGAAATATAATGAGGCCGACAATCTTTTGGATAAGTTAGTTACAATGTATCCATATGACCTCCTCGCTGATGATGCTCTGTGGTTAAGAGCCGATATGATGGAAAACCATTTTAAAGATATTGTTAGAGCTAAGGAGCTTTACGAAAAAATCCTATTCGACTATCCAGGTAGCCTTTATACTATTGAAGCCCGAAAACGATTCAGGATATTAAGAGGCGATATGACCAATTAAAACAAAAAGATTCTTTGTCCTTATTTATAATTAATAAAAACCTCTTGCTTTCGTTCAACATAATAGCCTAAACTGCAACTATGCAATCAGTTGTTCCTAAAAAAAGTCTTGGACAGCACTTTCTGAAAGATGAAAATATAGCAAGGAAAATTGTTAGCAGTCTGAAAGCCAACGAACGGATTTTGGAAATCGGACCTGGAACAGGTGTATTGACAAAGTATCTTATTCCTGTCTGTAAAGATTTTAAAGCAATCGAAATTGACAAAGAGGTCGTTGGCTTTCTTGAAAAAGAGTTTCCAGAATTAGAGAATAGGATAATAAATGATGATTTTTTGAAATGCGATCTTAATAGCTTGTTTGAAGGGTCCTTTTCCATTATCGGCAACTTTCCGTATAACATATCCAGTCAGATATTTTTTAAAATTATCAACTATCAAGCTATTATTCAGGAAATTGTATGTATGTTGCAAAAAGATGTAGCTGAGCGGCTTGCAGCCAAGCCAGGCAACAAATCCTATGGAGTGCTAACAGTAATATTAGGTGCATATTATAAAATAAAGTACCTTTTCACGGTAAATGAACAGGTTTTTTTCCCGCCTCCAAAAGTAAAGTCGGCAGTTATTCGTTTGGAACGCACAGCCGAAAAATATCCTGACATTGATGAGAAACTCTTTTTCAACATTGTTAAAACTGGATTTAACCAACGCCGAAAAACACTTAAAAACTCATTACGGAAACTCTGGGCTGACAAGATCAATCCTGATGATTATCCGGTGTTTAATAAACGACCGGAGCAATTAACCATTAACGATTTTTTCGACCTTACAAAAATTTTATCGTAGAAAATAAGCTCTTTGACCAAACAGCGGAGTTATCAAAGATTTTTCTAAACTTGTGCGCTGTGCCATATCAAAACGTCAAGGGTGCCATATCCAAATTGATGCATTGAAGCATCCTTGGTCTGCACATTATCATACTCTTTCAAAATTTCCAACATTCGCGCCTTTAACACACCATCCCCAATACCATGAATAAAAGTGAT
Source organism: Lentimicrobium sp. (assembly GCA_012516825.1). Lineage (GTDB taxonomy): Bacteria > Bacteroidota > Bacteroidia > Bacteroidales > 4484-276 > RZYY01. The sequence goes on from JAAYWF010000021.1 coordinate 6,127, forward strand.
CTTGGTCAAATAGTTATTAACGCCACTCTCAAGGCATTTAGTGAAATAATTCAATTGGTAATTCAAAATTTCATGATTGGTCATTTTTGAATAATTATCCAACAGCTCTTCTATATGAAGATCCACCACTGCCTCGCGAGGGCTTGTCTTATGTTTATTAATGAACTCCTCAGGTTTTTTCATCTTAGCCGTTTGCTGCAAAACCTCTTCATCAAATTTCTCATTCAACTCCGATACAGCAACGACTGGATGCAGCGCTAATTCACACACGATCAGCAGAAATGCTTTCCCACTGATAAAAACAGAATTCTGATACGCATTTTCATGATACAGTTTGGTAGGCTTAAAGCTAAAAACACTGCTTAACGGGCTCAACACTTTTGATGATAAATCTTTGTGAAAAAGAATCTGAAAAATTCCATAGCTCCACTTTTCAATCTCTTCACGCTTTATGGTGTCGAGCAATATTTTACTGTTTTGTTTTATAACGTCATAATCTACTCCTTCCCAAGCGCCATTAGGCTTTCGTAAAAACAAGCTAAAAAGGGCTTCGTATTCGGAATAATTAACTAAATAGATATCCAAAAGACCGGTAAGCAGCCACTTTTGGTCGTGAGGCACAAAGGCCAAATAAATACCTTTCTTATCATCGCCCCTTGAACGGAAAATTTCCAATGGTGAAACCCGTCCCTCTTCATAATAATTTTCATCATCGTCAGAAGTTTCTGTCGGAGCCGGCGGCTGACGCCGAAATTGTTGCTGAGTAAACATCATCTTAGGAGTTTCCGGCTCCTCATCCACTTTTATCAACTCAGTGATTAACGTAGGAATTTCAAAACCATCGTCAATCTGAACACTTACTAAATTACTACTGATAATCTTTTTAATCTCCCCGCCCCCACTCTCATTTAAAAACTTAACCTTATCGCCAACTTTAAAATTCATAACAAAGATTTTAGGCAAAAATAATTTAATCTATAATTAACCAATTGAAAAAGCATTTAGCCTAAACTATTGATCTTAAGAAAGCACCCTCGAAATAACGTTGGTTTATGTTGAATCTAAATTAATTCGGTCAAAGACTATCATCAAAAAAAAATAATTAGCCAATGAAAAACACCAACCTTTAAATACCGAACTCTAATTAAGTTACATTATTTTTGCAACCACACAGCAACTATTAATGGAGATTTAAAATGACAAAAATTCTGGTCGTTGATGACGAACGAAGTATCCGTAACACGCTTAGAGATATCCTTGAATACGAGGGCTACAAAGTGGATGATGCTGAAAATGGCATTGAAGGATTAAAGTTAGTTAACAGCAAAAAATATGATCTGATTTTACTTGATATCAAAATGGCGGGGATGGATGGTATCGAGACCTTAGAACACATAATGAAAGTATCCGACACGCCTGTGGTTATGATTTCGGGACACGGCACTATTGAGACTGCTGTAGAGGCCATTAAAAAAGGAGCTTACGATTATATTGCCAAACCATTGGACCTAAACAGGCTGCTCGTAACTATCAGGAATGCCGTTGATAAGTCAAACCTCATAAAAGAGACCAAAACTCTCCGACAAAATGTTCCGCAAACATGGGAGATGATAGGTAACTCGCCGGCAATGATTCAAATCAAAGAGTTAATTGATAAGGTTGCTCCATCCAATGCACGTGTTTTAATTCATGGCAGCAATGGCACGGGCAAAGAGCTGGTAGCGAGATGGCTTCATGAAAAAAGCCAGCGTGCTCAAGCCCCGTTTATAGAAGTCAACTGCGCTGCAATCCCTTCCGAGCTAATTGAAAGTCAATTGTTTGGACACGAAAAAGGCTCTTTTACTTCAGCTATCCGACAACGCAAAGGCGATTTCGAATTAGCGCATGGCGGCACACTATTCTTAGACGAAATAGGAGATATGAGCCATTCGGCGCAAGCCAAAGTATTGAGAGCATTACAGGAAAATAAAATCACACGAGTAGGAGGTGAAAAAGATATCCAGGTTGATGTACGAATATTAGCAGCTACCAATAAAAATCTTAAAGAGGAAATTGATAATGGGAATTTCAGAGAAGACCTATACCATCGCTTGAGCGTTATCATTATCGAAGTTCCTGACCTTAATAAAAGAGATGGCGACATTCCACTGCTGGCTGATCATTTCATGGACGACATTTGCAAAAAGATGGGCAAGCCTATCCTTACATTTTCCAAAGAGGCATATAAAAAACTTGAAGAGTACCAGTGGACAGGCAACGTACGCGAGTTAAGAAATGTGGTGGAGAGATTAGCTATCCTTTGCGACAAACAAGTTACAGGAGACGATATTGACAAATACCTTCAACCGCTAAAATAAAAAGGATCAATATAGAAGGTTTTGTAATCAAACAGCCCTTTATTAGTTACTAAAACTCCCTTTAAAGGTAGATTTAAACTGATCAAAAGTCTGATCTTTATAAGCTTCCCGTGCAATAAAATGCAACACCGGCTCAAGCTTTTCAGGGGTATTATATCCTGGCAAAACAGTGATGAGCTTTACCTCCTGATCCAAAAAAACAAAAGAGGGGTAAGAGAGTCTTTTATTTAATAGTGCGATAGCAAGCTGATGAGTAGAGCGTTTTGCAGTTGGATTGGGATTAATGTATGTCTGCTCGTTGATTTTAATAGGTTCTGACGACTCAGCATTGAATTTTACCGGCCAGAATTTTTCATTCATATATTTTACAATAACAGGATCAGTAAAAGTATTGGCATCCATTTTTTTGCACCAACCACACCAATCGGTATAGACGTCTATAAAAAACTTCTTCTTGTCTTTTGCTTTCGACTTACTGTTCAACTCAACGGCCTCTTCGATGGAATACCATTTGATTTTGGGGGTTTCCTGACCTTCGGCAACAGTAAGGATCATTATAAAAATGAAAGAAAAAAATAGGTTCTTCATCGTTAGGATCAATTTAAATTATCATTATTAACAAATCTCACATTAAATATGTTTATTACAAGATTAAGTGATTACAATCAGCATACCAGGGCTTTCTATTGATTTCTTTGGTTTTAATAATCGCCTTTTTCAATGTATCTTGAAACATCTTTCTTTTTTAATGTTTCACGTTTATCATAAAAATGCTTCCCTTTTGCCAGGGCAATAGAAAGCTTTGCTAAACCCTTTTCATTGACAAACAACAATGTAGGAATAATTGTAAAGCCCCTTTCAGTTACTTTCCCTTGCAATTTTTTCAACTCGCGCCGGGTTAATAACAATTTCCTGTCACGTTTAGGCTCATGATTATAGATAGTACCCAAAGTATAAATTGCAATATGCATCTCTCTCACATACAATTCATTATCTATAAATAAACAATAAGCATCAGCAATATTGGCTTTTCCATCCCTTATGGATTTTATCTCAGTACCGGTAAGTTGAATACCGGCAACATACTCTTCAATCAGGAAATATTGATAAGAAGCTTTTTTATTTTTTATCTCTATAATATTTGCCATAGCGACAGCAAAAATAATGGTTAAGCTGGATAATTGTCATTCTTTTTTTTGAAAAACACGAAATACTCCCATTTTAAAAAAAACTTTTGCTCTTTAATTTTAAATAAAAAAAAA
>JAAYWF010000157.1 GCA_012516825.1 Lentimicrobium sp.
GTGTCAAAAATAAGACAACTTTTAAAAATTAATGCCACCTTTGCCATTATTAATTATTCATTTTAAAATACGTAAGTTATGAAACAGTTTTTCAAGTTCATGTTTGCCTCCATGTTAGGCTTTTTGTTAATGTCAATTGTTATCTTTTTCCTGTTTCTGGGCATGGTCAGCTCATTGGCAAAATTTATGGAAAAAGAGACTGCTAAAGTTGCTGAGAATACCGTTTTACATGTGAAATTTGATGCTGAGATACGCGACAGAACATCTAAAGATCCATTTTCGGATTTTGATTATAACACTATGCAGCCCAAGTCTTCATTAGGATTAAACGACATCCTAAAAAGTCTGGAAAAGGCCTCAAACGATCCAAAGATCAAAGGCATCTATTTAGATTTGAGTACAGTAAAATCGGGGGGAGAGTTTTTGGAAGAAATAAGAACTGCCCTTTTAAAGTTTAAGGAATCAGAGAAATTTATTATTGCTTATGGCGAATCATATTCACAAAACGCTTATTATCTTGGATCCGTAGCCGATAAGGTTTACCTGAATCCCGAAGGGAGTATTGACTTTAAAGGTATTTCGGCTGAAGTAACCTTTTTTAAGGAAATGATTGATAAGATAGATGCAGAAATGCAGATTATCAGACATGGTAAGTATAAAAGCGCCGTAGAGCCGTTTATGCTCGACAAAATGAGTTCTGAAAACCGTGAGCAGATGATGGCATTAGTAACAGGAATATGGAATACATATCTCAATAGCATCTCCGAATCCAGAAATATTACCACCAGTGAGCTTAACAGGATTGCCGACAATTTATTGATCAGAACAGCAAAAGACGCTGTACAATTCAATTTTGTTGATGATTTGAAATATTATGATGAGATCATTGCCGAGTTGAAATCACTCTGTGGTACAAAAGAGGGTGATGAACTGAATTCGATTAAATTATCAAAATACTTTACCGCTCCATCTGATAGTAAAGAGAAAAAAGATTTCCAAAATCGAATAGCTATTGTTTATGCTGTTGGAGAGATCATAACAGGTCAGGGTAATGATGATGTGATCGGTTCTGATAGAATTGCCAAGGCCATTCGTGATGCCCGCAAGGATGAAAAAGTAAAAGCTATTGTTATGCGTGTCAACTCACCTGGTGGTAGCGCTCTTGCTTCCGACATCATTTTGCGTGAAGTGAAGTTAGCTGCTGCCGAAAAGCCTTTCGTTGTATCAATGGGCGGTGTAGCTGCTTCAGGAGGTTATTATATCTCGGCCGGAGCAACAAAGATTTTCGCCGAGTCCTCCACAATCACCGGCTCAATAGGGGTGCTTGGTGTGTTGCCAAACCTTGAAAAAACTATGAAAAATAAGTTGGGGATAACATTTGACTATGCCATGACAAACGAAAACTCTAACCACATGTCGGTATTCAGGCCAATGACTCAAACCCAACGAGATAATATTCAAAGCGCCATTGAAGATATTTACAGCACGTTTGTCAATCATGTTGCTACAGGCCGCAATATGACTTACGAGCAAGTTGATGAAATTGGACAAGGTCGGGTATGGATTGGTACCGACGCTCTGAAGATAGGCCTCGTTGATGAAATTGGCGGTCTTAACGATGCTGTCGAGGCGGCTGTAAAATTAGCTAACCTCGACACCTATTCCATCAAAGAGCTACCTAAACAAAAAGATTTTTTTAAAGAGCTGTTTGACGAAATGTTTGGAAATGCATCACTTGAGGCTAAACTCCAACGCGAACTTGGAAATGACTATAAGCTCTACCAACAATTGCGTTATTGGCGTAATGCTAAAGGAATTCAAGCCAGAATGCCATTTGATATCCATTTGAATTAAATGGTTAATTTTTCAAAAGTTTCGTTTGATAAACAGCTTTATCCGACTTTAATTCTAAAAAGTAAACGCCGTTTGGCAACTTGCCAAGATCCAACGCCTTGTAAAACTGGCCATTGCTGATTGCTATATTTTCTTTATGGCGAACTTTTCCGGTAATATCGGTAACCGATAACTGAAAGTTCCCTGTAGCCTGTGTATCCAAAGTTATATTGAACACGCCTTTTCCCGGGTTAGGATATACTTTTAATTCATCATTTGCAGTCTTTAGACTATTCACTGAAGTTACATCAAGCACTGCAATGTCGTCTATAGCCAGATCACTTTTATCACCGCTTCCGGTTATACCTCTTATTCTAATGCCTATTGTTTTTCCGGTCCATGGCGATAGATCGGCGGTGAGTTGCCGCCATTCATCACCTTGGTCGCCAATTACAGGGGGTACAATATCACGAATAATTTGACTGCCGTCAAATAGATCCACATGTAATCTCCCCATGTCAGCGCCAAAAGCATGATACCAAACACTAAATACTGGCATGAGTCGGTTGGTAAGGTCAATGCAAGGTAGCGAAAGTATAGCCTCTTTATTAAAACAAATAGTTGATGCTTCTAAATAGAGATATTGCCCTGATATAGTTCCGATTGTATGATCAAATGATGGACCTGTGTTGAAGGAGTAGGTTGAGCCTTTCCAGGTTCTCCAGTCAATATCATCCTGAACCTGATTTGTAAGATTAATCCAACCATCGTCAAGGTTGCAGGAATAAAGCTCACAAATTGGAACTGGGAGGCATTGCTGAAACGACTCCATTGTTTGAATAGTGCCGGGTAAAATAGTAGTTCCTTCTATTACTTCAAAATTTGTGATTATTTCGTCATTTTGTGGATTAGTATCCGGCGCATATTCCACCCATGATTTTAGAGAATAAGTGCCAATGTTGTTAATGCTGATGCCTTGGGAAAAGGTAAAAGTAAGCAATGAATCGGGCATGATTGTTCCCTGGTAAACCTCATTTACAATTTCACCATCATTGAGTTGAAAATGAAATGTAGGATTTATTATTGGCTCAAGACCAAAATTTTTCATTCGGATTGTAACATCAAGGTTTGATATTTCCATACACGTCTGAAACAAACCCCAATCAACAGAGGGGGCATCAAGCATCTTTGCATCAGTAGTGTGGCAGTTTAATGTGCCGGGTAGTTTTTGAACAGCATTCGCACGTTGGCCTACAGCCCCATCGGGAGTGATCGCACTAACACTAAACCAGTAAGTTAGGTTTGAAGGGGAGTCTTCAAGGATAAACGAATTAATATTTGTGGTACCAACTGGTTCCATATATTTCTCGCCGAGTTTATAGATTACATATCCTGAAGCGCCGTAAACCTCGTTCCAACTCAAATGGATATCATTTGCGCAAGCCCAGTCAACTTTAAGCTCGGTTGGTATTGGTGCGATGGTGATAGGTACATTACACTGCGAAGTTGATCCTTCACGCGAAATCTTTACCAATGCTTGCCCTGTAAGAGTTGAAGGAACTATCCAGTTGTAATGTCGTGCAGTTCCGGCAACATCATTTTTTATCACATACCAGGAATTACCGTTATCCAACGAGTATTCTAAAGTGAAAAGGCCTTCATTTCCGGAAGCATCCCATCTTAGTAATTCATCGGCGCCAGGCCTCCAAAGCTCTCCACCAAAAGGATAAGTTAAAACTACCTCATCCGGTACAAAATCATAAATAATATAATAAGTCTGAGGGCCTTGGGGAATAGTTGTTCCGGTAACCGTTAGGGTATATTGGCCTGGTTCGGGAAACGATAAAGTAACCTGTTCCTGATTGTTTCTGTCGTCAATTCCTCTAACTGCCGGTTTATTTAAGCTGTCGTGTTTCGGATAATGTGAGAGTACCCACGGGAGCCATTCATTGCCAGAAGGATCAGTAACTTTTATATCGAGATTATTAACTAAAGCCCAGTTGGTGTTTACAGTTGCTTCAAAATCAACCCAATAAACCATTATACGGGCTTCTGCGGTATTCTGAGGAACTTCAAACTGATGTTCTATTATTTGATTTGTATTGATTACAGCCGAATCGTAACGCCCTTGTTCCAATACTTCCACTGCTCTTCTACCATTTATTCTTCCAAATCCAAATTTAAAATCAGGGCCAGGATTTCCAAGATCTTCTGCCGTGTTCATAACGATAGCTTTTATCAGGCCTCCAGTTGGATCATTCCCATCGTTAAGCTCTCGAAATGCATGAAATAACTGCGTTACTACCCCTGCTACACCAGGGCATGACATAGAAGTTCCGGTTTTGAAATCGTAAGAGTTAGGATCAATCGTTGAATATACATCGGTACCTTTAGCTGAAATTTCCGGTTTAATTCTTCCATCATGTGCTGGTCCACGGCTACTTGAGCTATTCAAACCATCCGTTTCATTCAGATTAGCTACGGTAAAAACATTTTTTGCTGCTTTATGTCCGCCGGTAATATTACCCCATCCGACGCCTGCGCCATATCCGCAATCTTCTCCTCCAGCATTTCCGGCAGAGAAAACATGCAACAGCTTTCTATACATTCTCATGTGTTGATCCATTGTTCGGGTTAAAGAGGTGTATCCTGCATTACATCCATTGCTATAACTAGTAGAAGTAACACGTATTTGGTTTGAAGAATAATGAGAGGGGATATTAAGGAAACCCGAATAGTTGTTAGCGCTATAAACATAAATATTTGCGCCAAAAGCGTTTCCTCGGGCTCTCGGATCCAAATTGCCGCCACCCATAATGATTCCTGCACAATGATCACCATGATTACCATTATTATTACCTAAATACTGATCCAGTATTCGACCTTGGTAATCAATGTGAGGGCCTATAATACCATCGTCCTGCAACATAACATTTACTCCGGTACCATCATAATGACGACCAGTGGAAAAATCACTTGCTAAACCATTCGAACGATGAAGGGTTCTGCCACTATAATTATCAGGTTCTGGTGTGGGATAAATGGGTTCAACATAAACCACATAGGGCTGACGAGCTAAATATTTGATATTTTCGACTGATGAAAGGACAGGGATAAATTCCCCGAAACTATCCTTTAATAATACTTCAAACCCGGCTGAAACTAAAGCTTGTGCAACTTTTTCTCTATTGAGATTCGGATAATGACCTACTAAAAGCTCAACCCTGCCATCCTCCTTAAAAGCATGATCAGGGATTTCATCAACAAACAATTGAGGCGATAATTTGACAGCTTCAGTAATGCTTACAATAGCTCTAACATTTGCATTTGTTAAAACATTCGGATTAAATCCCGGCTCAAAACAGGTAAAATAACTATAATGAGGGATATAATCAAGGAGCAGCACGCCTGCATCGGAAAGATTACTTCGATCAAGTTCTGAGGGTATTGAATAAAACTGAATGATCGTAAAATATTTGCCTTCAAAAAGCTGATCGGCTGGGATACTCTGTAAAGTTAAGTTACCGATCTGAGAATCAGGAGTAAAACTCATGTTCTTGAAATGTAACTCATAATCTAATTGTTTTTGAGCCATCAATGCTGACCACGAAAAGGTGAAAATAAAGGCTGTGAAGATCAATAAGGTAATTTTAAATTTAGGCATCTTTTCGAAAATTTATGGGATTAATACTTATAATAAAATTATTAAAACTAAAACATATTGTTGACTAAGATTGTTTTAAACTTCAGTTTTTTTGAGAGTATTACTATTCTCAAAAAACCTCTTTTTAACATTGTAATTTATTTAAAGGGTTTGTTAAAAACAGTAATTTGCAAACTTAAAGAATATTTTAAACATTATCCGTAGTTGGGCAAATCATATTGCAATTGTTAAATATGTGTTAATGTTTTGAGTTCTATTAATTATTAAAATAGATTTGCCTGCTCAATTATTTAGAGATTAATCATGAAAAAGATTATACTTTATCTTTTACTTATCCTTGCTATGTTTAAATGGCCGGCTTTTTCCCAAACAAAGATCTTTGATGAATCTTTTGAATCGGATTTGACCGGATGGAATTTTGAAGGAAATTGGTTTCAGGAGCCGGGTTACATTTTTATGTACTATCACCCTGTAACTTACAATTACGACTTCTGGACTATCTCCCCTGAGTTTCAGGTGCCGGTAACGGGCGGCGATCTTATTATTAATCATTTTGTTGATGTTTACCAAGCAAACGTTACTGATGAGAAATGCGAAATCTTAATTTTACATAACGATCAAGAAGATGTAGTTTGGGAATATGCTTTGAGCAACGGAACTTGGGGAAGTATTTTTGGCACTGACATGCTTATCCCATTAGACGAATTCATAGGAGAAACGGTAAGGGTTAAAATTAAATCTTATGGTGCAAAATCCAACGCTCTTTGGGGCTGGTTCATCTTTAATATGAGCCTGACAACTTTTTTTAATTATGACGTTGAAGCATTGCAATTAAATGGCCCTGCAAGTCTTAATCCCGGTGAAGTCGGGGACTGGACATTAAGCATAAAAAATCTGGGGCTTAATCCAATATCCGATATTACCATAAAGCTTTTTAGTTATAAAGAGCATAATGAACTTGCCACAGAAATCTTTAATCAATCTATACCTGCCGGCGAAACCAGCCTGGCACCAATTACCTGGAGTAGCAATTTGGTGCACAACACAATGCTTTATGCCGTAATTGAACACACCAACGATCAATATTCTGCCAATAATAAATCACAAAGCAAGTTCTTGCGAATCAATCCGCCACAGGAGGTTAATATTTTAGTATGGGACAATGATAACGGAATAGAGACCATTATCAATCCTGAAACTGGTGTTAATCAACAAGCTAGCGCTACAATAGAGCAAAATTTACAAGAGGCAGGGCTCCAATATTCACTTTTAGAAAAACTACCTGTTGATCTCAGCCAATATGATATTGTAATAGCCACAATGGGCAGCCATTGCCTTGGGTGAAGCACGACCCCACCTGGTACTGTAAACGAAGCAGACCAGGCCATACTCCTTAATTACCTAAACAATCACAATGGTAATCTATATATCGAAAGTACAAAGCTGGGATTTGATCATTATATAACAGATCTTTTCGCACATTTTGGGATAAAATTCCATAGCGAGGGTGAAGTATATGAAGTAGAAAAGGTTATTTCAAATAGCCAAACGTTAATGAATAACGTTGACTTTACTTATGCAGGTGGAAATGAACCACATTATACCGTTGACCGGTTTCTGAGTAATGGTGCAGAAATGCTTTATACTTCCGAAGATGGATATCACAGGATGTTTGCCTACAACCCTGATAGTAGCTATAAAGTAATTTCATCCTCTGTTCTAATTGGAGCGCTTAAAAATGCGGACAGCCTTAGTACAAAACCATACCTATTAGCCGAAATAGTTAATTATTTTCTCGGTATAGAAACCGCAACAAACATCCGCGAGCTGTTTGACAAAAAAATTGCCAATAGTGTTACAGCTTACCCAAATCCATCCAGTAGCAGTACAACAATTGGTTTTACACTTAAGACTGAGGGTAGTGTAAAGGCTGATATTTTTGATGTAAATGGCCGCCATATCAAAGCATTTAAACAACAAGTAATGCCATCCGGCCAGCATGACTTTATCTGGAATGGAAGTAACGATGCAGGAACCGTAGTGCAAAATGGAGTTTATTTTTATCAAATAAATATTGACGGAAAAATTGAATCGGGAAAGATTGTTTTAAACCGTTAACCGTCACTAAAAGTTATCATTAAAAGGATACCAAAATAAAACTTGCGCCTCCTTTTTTTTATTCAGATTAAGCATTTGCCAACACATAGTCAGGATTAAATCAATAGATCTGTCCAAAAGAGCTATCAGTTGATTAAGTAGAGTTTGTTTTTAAAAGGTTATTACTTTTGTTTTTAGTTAATACACTATTCTATCATCAAAAAATCAGATGGAAGAGAGACTAAAAAAAATACCTGGTGTTGATATTTTGCTAAACAAGCCTAAGGTTAAGGATTTACTCAATCGCTATCCAAGAAGCCTGGTGCGTCATATTATCCAATTATTATTGAAAAATATCCGGATGGAAGTTCTCTCAGGAGGAAAGGTGCCTGACGAAGAAGAAATAGTTAATGACATCAGAATTAAAACGGAATCTTTTAGCAGTAAAAGTCTTCGACCGGTGATTAACTGCACTGGGATAATCATTCATACAAATTTAGGGCGGGCTCCATTTGGCGACCAGCTTCTTGCTGATGTACAGCATCTTTTAAGCGGATATAGCAATCTGGAGTTTGATTTGGAAAAAGGGGAAAGAGGTTCGCGATATGTACATGTTACAGAGCTTATGAAATTTCTTACCGGCGCCGAAGATGTTTTGGTGGTGAACAATAATGCTGCTGCTGTGATGCTTATCTTAAGAACTTTCGCAAAAGATAAAGAAGCTATTATTTCAAGAGGAGAGCTAATTGAGATAGGAGGTTCTTTCCGTATGCCGGATATTATGGCGGCATCCGATTGTAAGATGGTGGAGGTGGGAACTACCAATAAAACAAAAATTACCGATTTTGAAAATGCAATATTAAAAGATACATCAATAATTCTCAAAGCGCATAAATCGAACTATGTGATAAAAGGATTTACAACGGAACCACCATTATCCGAATTAGTTGATTTAGGCAAAAAAACCGGAGTAATGGTAGTTTACGATATGGGATCAGGTTTGTTGAGAAAAGCAAAAGTTAAGATGCTTGACGATGAACCAGATGTCAGATCAGCGCTTGCCACCGGAGTTGATCTTGTTACTTTTTCAGGAGATAAGCTACTCGGCGGCCCGCAGGCAGGAATTATTGCAGGAAGAAAAAGCCTTATTGAAAAGCTTCGCAAAGAACCTATGACCCGTGCTCTGAGAGTAGGTAAAACAGTGCTTGCCTTATTAGAATCAATCTGTATGATGTATCTCGATGAAAAGTTACTTATAGATAAGAGCCCTCTTTTTGCTATGATGAATTCAACCATTGACACACTTGAGAAAAGAGCATTGCTACTTGCCGATGATTTAAAAAAGAGAGATGTTGGATCAAAAATAATAAAAAGCGCTGGTCAGGCCGGAGGCGGTTCGCTACCTGATAAAACCATTGAAAGTTGCGCTGTTGTACCGCAAATTAAAGCTAATTCAAGAGCGGAAAAAAATGAAAAGGCAAAATGGATCTATCATCAGCTTCTCAGTCAAAACACACCAATACTTGGAGCGCTGCGCAAAGGAGAGTTGATTTTTGATGTACTCACCCTTTCCGATAAGGAGATTAAGATAGTAGCGGAAATTATTGCAAACACATATCAGGAGGCTAATCGTGTCTAAACATTTGATCATGGGAACGGCCGGCCATGTTGATCATGGTAAGACTTCACTAATTAAGGCGCTTACAGGAATTGACGGTGACACCCATAAAGAAGAAAAAAAACGGGGTATCACGATAAATCTTGGATTTTCCCACCTCGATCTTGACGATAATATATCTCTCGGAATTGTTGACGTGCCTGGCCATAAAGATTTTGTAAAAACTATGATAGCCGGAGCGCATGGTATTGATTTCGTTTTGCTTGTAATAGCTGCCGATAGCGGAATAATGCCTCAAACACACGAACATTTTAATATAATAAAAATGCTCGGTATTAAACATGGCTTAATAGCGCTCAACAAATCCGACCTTGTTGATGACGAAACCATTGAACTTGCCAAGCTCGAGATTATGGAATTTGTGGATAACAGTACATTAGAGCATGCCCCTATTGTTCCTGTTTCAGCAACTACCGGCTTTGGACTTGAAGCCTTAAAGTCCGTAATAAAAAGAGTTGCCGAAAAAGTTGACACAAAAACGACTACTAACCAGTTCAGGATGTATGTTGATCGAATTTTCAATGTTAAGGGTATTGGCATCGTTGTTACCGGATCGGTGTTAGGAGGGGAGGCGAGCATAGGGGAGGAGCTTTTTCTGTTGCCTGGAAGTCATAACAAGCTAAAGATAAAAGGTCTTGAAAGGCATGGCAGGCAAGTGGAAAAAATCATTGCCGGCGATAGAGCAGCCATTAACCTCTCAGGACTGAAATATAACGATTTTGAAAAAGGGATGATCCTTACAAAAATTATCTTGCCAGAAATAAAACTGCTTGATGTAGTATTAGAGTTATTTCCCGGTAATCAAAGGGTTGGAATATGGAGCCAGATGATTTTTCATACCGGAAATTTTTCATCAAAAGCCAGGATTCATTTGCTAAACAAAAACGAAATTAATGGTAGTGAAACAGCCTTTGCTCAAATCCATTTGGAGAAACCAGCTATATTGCTCAATCGCGATCGTTTTGTTATTCGAAATACTTCCAATGATCTTACCATCGGCGGTGGAATAATTATTGACAACCGTCCACTACACCATAAAAAGCGCACCAAAACTTTATCCCGTTATCTTGAAACACTTGCACAAGCTACAACTGACCATGAAAATCTATCGGCGCTAATTTTATTGGAACTCAATAAGTCAGCATTACCGTTAACAACCGAAACTATTGCTTCAACACTTAATAAAACAATTAATGAGGTTGAAAATGCCATTTTGGATGTCGAATTACAATCGGCTATACTTGTTTACGAAAACAAAAATTATCTTATTCCTAAAGCATTCATCGAAAAAAATAATAAAAGAATTATTGAAACATTAAAAGTATGGCACTTGCAAAATCCATTAAGTGAATCTGGTTTAGAATTAAGAGAGATAGCTGGAAAGGTAAAAATTATGGGGGATTTCAACATATATATGCTTGGTAAAATCCTCGAAAAGATGACTTTTGAAAAAGTGATTCGTACTGTGGGAGCTACTTTTGTGTTAAAAGAGCATAAGGTGTCATTCGACCGTAAAACACAAGAACAAATCATTTGGCTTGAAGAGATTATTAGGGATTCGGGTATGCAAAGGGCTACAATTAATGAGGTAGAAGCGATAGCCTTGACAAGGAATATAAAAAAAGGTCAGCTTGTAAAACTCTTGCAATATCTTGCTGCCAACGATAAAATATTTTTCAATGGTGAAGATATCCTTCACAATAGTCTGGTTCGGAAAATAAGGTTAAAACTTTTACAAAACCTTTCCGAAAACCCACGCGGAATAAATGAAAAAGAATTTAGACTATTGGTTGATGGTACTAAAAGGGTAATACAAGCGCTTGTCAACTTATTTGTTCAAGAAGGGATTATTGAAAAACAAACTTTTTATCTCTTAATTACGGAAAAGGGAAAAGAACTACTTTTGTAAAGATCAAACCTTAGTATTATCCTTTTTTAAATAAACCCCATCTGCTTTTTTTTCGTACCAATATATAAAATACATAAGCGCTATTGAAAGTATAATGCTAATAATGAGTAAGATTGGGTTGTCCACTTTGCCGAATTCATCAACAGAAACCTCAATAATTCCCCTATTCATCAAAAAAGAGATTATTACCGCTGAAGCATTATTTATAAAATGTGCGATAATTGGTAAAAAAAGCGATCCTGACCATACGAAGAGATAACCAAAAACAAGCCCGAGCAGGAAACGAGGGAGAAAACCATAAAATTGAAGATGAAAAGCGCTGAAGATAAAAGCTGAAATAATAACTGCCCAATTGGAGCTTTTAAACCACGACCTAAACACTCTTATCAGCACAGCTCTGAATAACAACTCCTCGCCAACAGCAGCTAAAACACCAATTATTAATAAGTTTATCAACAACCCTTTAATGGAGGTCGTTCGCATAAAGGCTTTTGTCATCTCTTCTGCTCTCATTTCCGATACCCGCATCCACTCTTCAACCGCGCTTAAACACGATGGTAGCGACATGTTTTGATTAATCCGAACCAATTCATTTATAACGGGAAGCAACAGATAAATAAGAATAATGGCTGATAAAACTGGAAGTAGATTAGGTTTTTTCTGTAAACCAAGATACTCCCTGATATCCGTAGAAACAAGGAAAGCAAAAAGAAAAGGTGGGATAAGAAAAGTTCCGAACTGATTAATTAATTGCATGAATTTCAGGAGATTAATCTCGTTTCTTGTTTCCGGAATAGCAATACCTGAAAGAGTTTCAAGTACGGGAATGCCAAAAAATAAACGAGAAAGAACTACACCTAAAAAAAAGCTGACAATCCAGAAACAAAGTACGAGTAAAAACAATACAACCAATTGAACAACAGTAGGTTGGTGGAAAAATAAAGGAGTACGTCTGATCATTTTCTTTTAGTTGAAAACAAGTGGACAAACTTAGCAAAATTCATCAATTCAACGACCATTCAACATTGTAAGCGGTAAATAATAATGTTGATTTAACTCTAAAAAACATGATATCTTCGGTTTTATTACAGTTGATTATTTTCGAATAAAAATAATATTTTTGCATCCCTTTTAAGCCACCTTAGCTCAGTCGGTAGAGCAGCGCATTCGTAATGCGCGGGTCGTGGGTTCGAGTCCCATGGGTGGCTCATCAAAATCCCCTTATTGTATTAAAGCGCTACGGGCAACTTATCTTTGCCCGAAAAGAGTTATTTGTTGTTCATTTCTTTTGGTAAATTGAAAGATGACAAACGTCTTTCCAGAAATGAACGGGGGTTTGTTTTTAGATTGTTCCAATCCGAAGTTCTCAATCAATAACTTCGGCAAGCTATGATGATGTTTTGCGGTTAAATCACATGCAAGGCCAACTAACATAATTGTTTCACCGGTGGTAGTTACTATGCTGTGTAACACCGAAACAGATTAATAATTAAAATAGATCGAGCAATATAAATTGGTAAATGGTTAAATTTACCTTCATCTTTTAAAGATTTGCAAACACTTAATCATTTTTTTAAGCTTAGATCATAACTATCTTATTACCAATATTTTGATAAGTTTTAATAAGGATAAAAGAAGTTTTTTTGGTGTTTTTTTCATAAAAAGCTTGTCAGAATAGGAA
>JAAYWF010000158.1 GCA_012516825.1 Lentimicrobium sp.
ACAGCGACTACGGCAACGACGCACCCCCCGGCATCTATATAATCGCAATCCAAATTGACGGACAACAAGCAGGCAGCGTAAAGGTGGAGAGAAGGTGAAAATCTATCCTTTCAAGATGATAATATGATTTTGCACTAACAATAAAAGAGTTTTGAAAAAAATTTTTTTATTATTATTGTAAAGTTGATAAAATTTAGTATTTTTGCTTAATTAAGTTTATTATTAATACTTAAAAATAAAATGTTATGAAAAATATTGCTTCTTTGCGGATGCTTCTCCTACCCATGCTATTGTTTTTCATTATTGGGAGCGGGCGCTCACAGGAAACCTACACCCGCTCCATCACAACCCCCTGGCGCTGGTTGTCGTTCCCAAGGCTGAAGCGTGAAGCAAATAACCCTGTTTTGGCTATACCGGTTTTAGAGAATCTTGATCCAATACCTGACAATTTATATTTTCACAGCAATGAAGAAGGTTACCCACAGTTTATATCCAGGAAATATGGTACTTGGGATGAAATATATTTTAATAATATTTTCAGTACCAAAGGATACAAGTTAAATATACTGGATGTGGGTTCATTTACCCACACCATGTATGGTACCGATCTCAATCCCAACACACCGATTCAGCTTTATGCAATGCAGAACAACAACCCGGAGAACTGGATCGGTTACTTCCTTCACCGGCCACTGATGCCGGAGGATGCTTTTCAGGGAGTGTGGGAGTACCTTACTGAGATTAAAACACAGTATTGGACAATGGCCAAGATAATTATCAACGGCCGCCCTACTTGGTTAAGACCTTCCAACGTTACGCCTATAAAATACGGCGATGCTTTAGTGGTTAAGGTGTCGGAGGATTGCACATTGTATTGGAACCAAACATGTGAACCCGCCGGAGAAAGCCTGAGAGTAGCGCCGGAGTACTTCGACTACATTGAATATGCCGACTATCAGCCATGGTTTATCCAGACCGATTCACTCGGCGACGTGAAGGAAATAGGGCTGATGGCCGGAGATGTTTGCATTGGAGCCTCAACGGTGAAAACAGGCGATACCCTTGTAGGAGTGAACGCATATACGCAGGCTGTTCCGCCGGGAACGCCGATTACAATAGCCACATGGGATGGGTTAAAATCTACAGCCGCCATAACCGGAAAGTACTTTGTAATCAGGCCCGAAACGGGCAGAAAGGAATATCGCACGGTGCATACCGGAGAGGGACAACCCTTTTATTACATTTCGTTCACCGGCCAACAAAATGAACTTCAACAAAACAGAGAGCAAACGGCATTTCTCTCGGGCATCAGCCCTAACCCCTGCAAAGAGGCTGCTTTTATACGTTTTAATGTTTTGAAAGAGGCCGATGTTGCCATTGAAATTTCAGATATAAACGGAAGACGGATCTCAACAGTTGCAAAGGGTGTGTATCCGGAAGGCAGTTTTGAGGTGGTATGGAAAACCACAGATGCATATGGCAAACCGGTGGAAAACGGAATTTATATCGTATCGTTAGCGGTTGACGACAGATTTATCGAAAACCAAAAGGTAGTGGTAATCAGATAACCCCAAAGCCATGAAAAACCTTATCATCGCCACCATACTGTTGGCAAGCACGATTTCACACGCGGCTGTGGTTACGGTGAAGCAGGACGGAACGGGCGACTTCACTCATATTCAGCAGGCAATCAATGCTGCCGCTGTAAACGATACTGTATTGGTATGGCCGGGAACCTACTACGAAAACCTAAGCTTTTACGGTAAAGACCTTACACTTGCCAGCCTATACCTTACTACGGGCAAAAGGGAATATATCGCACAAACCATTATTGACGGCAATAAAAACGGCAATGTGATTACCCTGCAGGATGGAGAAACATTAGCTACAATGATCTGTGGATTTACTATTCAAAACGGAAAAAAGGATTTTAGTAACTTTTCATGGATGAAAGAAGGGAGTGGAATATTAATACGTCAAGGAAGTGCAAACATTTCAAATAATATTATAAAAGGAAATAGAGCATTTGCAGGTGCCGGACTATCAGTTGTGAATGGAACTGCAAGGTTATTTGGAAATCACATAACCGATAATGCGGCATATTACAGGGGAGGTGGAATTTTTTACAATAATCAGGAGCACCCAGTTTATTTTGACACAATTGA
>JAAYWF010000159.1 GCA_012516825.1 Lentimicrobium sp.
CAAATCTGTATTCTTTTGGATGAATCTCTTTTTTCATGTTTAATTGATGTTTATTTTGGGCTGCAAAAGTAATATTTTTAATCTTTTTGCAAGGATAAATTGTAAAATTTTATTTTAAATTAAGCAAAAATGCCAGAGTATCAATATCATCTGCATAATCCCATAATGCTGGTTCTTGTGTTTTTCCAGGTTTTACATTCATTTTATGTCGAATAATTGGATCAGTTGATACGATACATTGTATTTTTTCGCTATTAGTAATCAATATTTTACTTACCTGATCAATATTTTGGTAATATTCATAAAAAACAACTGCTACCGGTGAGCTAAATTTTTCATCTTCTTTAAGAATGATAAAACCATTGTCGAGATGAGTAACTTTGTTGACTAAATAAACTGCTTTGTTGTAATCGTAATTATTCTTGTATTTATTATGGTTTATTAAATCAGCAAAATTTTTTGCAACTAAAAAAAACTTATTGAAGTTGTAATTTTCTGGCACAAAGAGTTTTGAAACATTACGGCAGCCGAGGCCAAAGTATCTGAAGATATCTTCGCATAACCCTTTCAATTCGTCAAATGATTCTTCACCTGTCAGTACTGCCACCGAATTACGATTTTTTCGGATAAGGTGGGGGTATTTACCAAAATAATATTCGAAATATCGTGATGTATTGTTGCTTCCTGTGGCTATAATTGCATCAAAATCAGAGATTGTCCCCTCTTCAAATGTAATCATATCTTTAAAATCAGGTTCTATTTTCACTAAAAGGGTATGTATCAATGGCAACAGAACATTGTCGTTTGAGGATAGTTTTATTTTGATCTTGTGCCCGGAAATGAGCCCGCAGATATAATCGTGAAAACCTACAAGCGGGATATTGCCAGCCATAATTATCCCTATTTTATTTATTCTTTTAGGTTCAAAGAGGCTTTTTGAATATTTTTTTGTCCATTTTTCAAGATCAAAAATGTTTAAAGAACGTCCCAGCGTTTTGAGCGCAAAACTTACATTAGATTCAGTGAACCATCCGTTATTGTGGTGAACATGTCTGACAGTTTCATTTAGTTTATTAAGGTCTGTCGCAACATGTTTAAAATGCTCAGGATCAGGATTTGTGAGTATTTCACCAAGTTTTGATAAAGCCCTTATTTGTTTTGTTAAATCCACAGTTAAGAAATGATAGATATGATGAAACGTGTTGCAAAACTAACGAGAAAAGGTTTGTTATTGTGTAACTGGCATTTTTTTTATTCAGCATTAGTCTTTGTTCCATGCAAATCTTATTGTGCTGATTTTAGCCATTTGATCCGGGTTGGTCAAAAAAAGGATAATAATTTTGATTTTTTTTAGTAATAATTTGTAAAACAAAAAATAGATGTACCTTTGCACCCGCAAATTCAGTGAGATTTTTAATATTTAGCATTGATTTGCTATTAGTTTTTTGAAGAGAAATATTAAGGAAACCTGATAAAATGAGGTAGTTAAAGGTTTCTAATGGTTTTAAAAAAAAGCCATTTCACCTCACCTTTTTATATCCCTCCTTAATTATTTCCGAGAGTTTTATTTTGTGTTTTAATTAGTTTACAAGCGATTTTTTTTAAAAATCACTTGGTGTGTTTAATAATTTAATACTTTTGCACCCCCAAAAATTTGGGGTTAATGTAATGAAATTAAAATTAAAAGTCTGATTATGCCGACTATACAACAGTTAGTTCGTAAAGGACGTAAAAGATTAACTGCAAAGAGTAAATCTCCGGCTTTGGACAGTTGTCCACAGCGCAGAGGTGTTTGTGTTCGTGTTTACACTACTACTCCTAAAAAACCTAACTCAGCAATGCGTAAGGTTGCAAGGGTAAGGCTTACCAATGGGAAAGAGGTTAACGCTTATATTCCGGGTGAAGGGCACAATCTTCAGGAGCACTCTATTGTAATGATCCGTGGCGGACGTGTTAAGGACCTTCCAGGGGTAAGATATCATATTATTAGAGGCGCCTTAGATACCTCTGGCGTCGAAGGCCGTAAGCAGAGAAGATCGAAATATGGAGCTAAACGTCCAAAACAGAAATAAACTGAATTAATACATTAGTAATAGTTTTTTAAATGAGGAAAGCGAAACCAAAAAAGAGAATTATTCTGCCCGATCCCAGATTTAATGATCAACAGGTAACCAAATTTGTTAACAACCTGATGCTTTGCGGGAAAAAAGAGGCTGCTTACAGTATTTTTTACGAAGCTATTGACATTGTTGAGGATAAGCTCAAAGAGAATGGCCTTGATGTTTGGAGAAAGGCGCTTGCCAATGTTACCCCTTCTGTAGAGGTAAGAAGCCGTAGGGTAGGAGGCGCTACTTTTCAGATTCCTACAGAAATACCGCCTTCCCGTAAGCAGTCAATCGGTATGAAAAATTTGATACAATTTGCCCGTAAGCGAAATGAGAAGTCTATGGGTAAAAAACTTGCCGCAGAGATAATGGCTGGTTACAAAGAAGAGGGCGGAGCTTTTAAAAGGAAAGAAGATATTCATAGAATGGCCGAAGCCAATAAGGCTTTCTCACATTTCAGATTTTAAAATATTAAATTATCATTGAATAAGTAAAGTAATTGATGCTTAATGATTTAATACATACAAGGAATATAGGTATTATGGCTCATATTGATGCTGGTAAAACCACCACTACTGAGCGAATACTCTATTATACCGGCATCAATTACAAAATTGGCGAGGTGCACGATGGCGCTGCCACTATGGATTTCATGGCGCAGGAACAGGAACGAGGCATAACAATAGGCGCTGCTGCAACTACCGTTTATTGGAATTTTAATAATCAACCTTACAGGATTAATATTATTGATACACCAGGTCATGTTGATTTTACTGTAGAGGTTGAAAGATCGCTAAGGGTACTCGATGGCGCCGTAGCAGTATTTTGCGCAGTTGGTGGTGTAGAACCACAGTCGGAAGCTGTATGGCGGCAGGCCGATAAATATATGGTTCCAAGGATCAGTTTTGTCAACAAAATGGATCGTGCAGGAGCCGATTTCTTTAATGTAATAAATCAGATACGAGATAAATTAGGCGCTACACCAATCCCACTACAAATCCCAATAGGAGAGGAAGATAATTTTTCAGGTGTGGTTGACCTTATTGCTAATAAAGCATTTCTATGGGATGAGTCGGATTATGGTTCTTCAGTAGTACAAGTAGAAATACCTGACAAGCTTGTACCTTTAGTAAATGAGTATAGAATGCGACTTATCGAAGGTGTGGCTGAAGAGAGTGACGAACTGCTCGAAAAGTTTCTTAAAGACTCATCTTCGATAACAAAGGAAGAGATAATTGCAACCGTTCGTAAAGCTACTCTTGAAATGAGAATCACTCCCGTTTTGTGTGGTTCGGCATTTAGAAATAAAGGAATACAGATGTTGCTTGATGCGATAGTAGCATTTTTACCAAATCCCGTTGAATTGCCACCTGTATCAGGCATTAACCCGTTTACGGAAAAGAAAGAATTCAGGCGTCCTGATCGTGATGAGGATTTTGCAGCATTGGCATTCAAAATCAAATCGGATCCTTATGTTGGCAAGATTGCTTATCTCAGAGTTTATTCTGGATTTGTAAAACTTGGTGAACAAGTGTTAAACGTAAATACAGGCCGAAAAGAACGCATTACGAAGCTAATGCAGGTACATGCAAGTAAATATCAGCCCATCGAAACCGTTGAAGCCGGTAATATTTGCGCTTTAGTTGGTTTTAAAGAAATCCGTACCGGTGATTCTTTAGCATCAATTCAGCATCCAATATTGCTGGATATGATAAGTTTCCCTGAACCTGTTATCAACATGGCTGTTGAGCCAAAGACACAGGATGATGTGGAAAAGCTTCAAGCCTCTTTAGTAAAACTTACTGAAGAAGACCCTACTTTTAAAGTTAGGGTGGATGAAGAGACCGGGCAGACAATTATTAGTGGTATGGGAGAACTTCACTTAGAAGTTAGACTTGATGAATTGAGACGAGAATACAATATTGAATGTAATCAGGGAAAACCACAGGTTTCGTATAAGGAGGCATTTTGTAATACTATTGTTCATCAGGAAATTTACAAACATCAGACTGGTGGAAAAGGCAGATTTGCCGATATAACCTTTGAAATAGGTCCTGCGGATGACAAAGAGATGAGAGGCTTACAGTTTGTTGATGAAATCAAAGGTGGTATATTGCCGAAGGAGTACATTAATGCTGTAAAACGTGGTTTTGAGATGTCAATGATGAATGGAGTCTTAGCTGGTTTCTCGGTATATAACATGAAAGTTGTATTGAAAAGCGGTTCGTTTCACCAGATTGACTCCGATCCGCTTGCCTTTGAAATTGCTGCAAAAATTGGTTTTCGTAATGCTGCTCGTATGATGAGCCTTACTTTGATGGAGCCAGTTATGCGGCTTGAGGTTATTACCCCCGACCAGTATTTAGGAGAGGTGAGCAGCGATTTGAATCGTCGGAGAGGACAAATTGAGGACGTCTCATCCAAATATAACGCTCAGGTTTTAAGAGCTAAAGTGCCATTGGCCGAAATGTTCGGTTATATTACACAACTTCGTTCTCTTACACAAGGCCGAGCGCTTTATACCCTTGAGTTTTCGCATTATGCCGATTTACCAACCGATCTGCTCGAACAGGTTTTGTACAAAATAAAAGGATACATAGTTAAAGTTTAAAAAAATATAAAATTATTTAATCATAATTTACAGTGAGTCAAAGGATAAGAATTAAATTAAAATCATACGATCATAACTTGGTTGATAAATCAGCCGAGAAGATTGTTAAAACAGTAAAGACTACAGGAGCGGTTGTTAGCGGTCCAATACCTTTGCCAACCAACAAAAAGATCTTTACAGTGAACCGTGCGACTTTTGTAAACAAAAAATCAAGAGAACAGTTTGAGGTCTCTTCTTACAAAAGACTACTTGATATTTACAGCTCAACTGCCAAAACCATTGATGCATTGATGAAACTTGAGCTTCCAAGTGGTGTTGAAGTTGAGATCAAGGTTTGATAAATAGAGAGCATTCATTATATTTGACAACATAAATCATAAAGGATAATGTCAGGAATAATTGGAAAAAAGATAGGAATGACTGGAAGTTTCGATGAGAATGGGAAAAATATTCCTTGTACTATCGTCGAGGCTGGGCCATGTATTGTAACACAGATCAAAACAAAAGAAAAAGATGGATATGAAGCTCTTCAACTTGCTTATGAAGATCTTAAGGATAAACATGTAACAAAGCCGATTGCTGGTCATTTTAAAAAAGCAGGGATAACCCCAAAACGAATAGTTAGGGAATTCACTAGGTTTGAAGAAGGAAACCGTAAAAAGTTTGGTGAAAAAATTACCGTTGATATTTTTGTTGAAGGAGAGTATATAGATGTTGTTGGGATATCGAAAGGTAAAGGCTTTCAGGGCGTTGTAAAAAGGCATAATTTCAGGGGTTCGGGCGATGCATCTCATGGTCAGCACAACCGTTTGAGGGCGCCTGGATCAATAGGAGCTTCTTCGTCGCCTTCACGTGTTTTCAAAGGTACATGTTTACCCGGTCAGATGGGTAACAAGCGTGTCAAGATGATTAACCTGAAAATCATGAAGATTATCCCAGAAAAGAATTTATTATTAATTAAAGGAGCAGTTCCAGGACCTAATGGATCAATTTTAATAGTAGAAAGATGGAGTTAACAGTATATAAAATAAATGGTGAAAAAACCGATCGTACAGTAACCCTTGATGATAACATCTTTGGTATTGTTCCGAATGATCACGCTATCTATTTGGATGTAAAGCAAATAATGGCCAATAGGCGTCAGGGAACACATAGCACCAAACAAAGAAGCGAGGTTGCCGGGAGCACCCGCAAGTTGAAAAGACAGAAGGGTACCGGAGGAGCACGTGCCGGCAGTATTAAAAATCCGATTTTCAGAAGCGGTGGTAGGACTTTTGGGCCACAACCAAGGGTATATCGTTTTAAACTTAATAAAAAGTTGAAACGACTTGCGCGAAAATCAGCGCTGAGTTATAAGGCAGAGAGTGGAAACATAATGATAGTTGAGGATTTTAATTTCGAAACTCCAAAGACAAAAAATTTCCTTGCTATCCTAAAATCTCTTAATATTAACGAAACGAGAGTTTTGATGCTAACGCCAAACGTTGATAGAAATATCTATCTCTCCACCCGTAACCTTGGCAATATTACCTATTTAGATGCAAAAAGCCTAAATACTTATGAAGTATTAAAGGCTAAACAACTTATAATACTTGAAAGCTCTCTTAATGACATAAAAGAGATGTTTGCAAATTAAATGAAGTAATTATCTAAAACAGAGGAGAATAATAATGGATATTTTAATTAAACCGATAATTACGGAAAAGATGACCGAGTTGGGCGAAAAGCTTAACCGATATGGATTTATTGTGCATAAAAGCGCCAATAAATTGCAGATTAAAAAGGCAGTTGAAGATCTATACGGAGTAAAGGTTGATGCTGTTAACACAATTATAAATTCTGGCAAAAGAATGTCGAGAAACACTAAGTCAGGAATAATTGTTGGCAGGACTGCAAAAGTAAAAAAGGCTATTGTTACCGTAGCTAAAGGAGAAAAAATTGATTTTTACAGCAATATTTAAGATAAATGGCTCTAAGAAAATTTAAACCGACAACATCCAGTCAGCGCTTTAAACTTATTAGTGCGTTTGATGATATTACTACTGATAAACCAGAGAGAAGCTTACTTGAGCCGCTAAAAAAGTCAGGAGGCAGGAATAATCAGGGTAGGATGACTATGCGATATATTGGCGGAGGCCATAAACAGAAATATCGTGTCATTGATTTTAAGCGTGATAAAGAGGGCATGGCTGCCGAAGTGTTGACTGTGGAATATGATCCAAATCGTAGCGCCCGCATTGCATTAGTTCTATATTCCGATGGAGAAAAAAGATATATTTTAGCTCCAAACGGCATTAAAGTAGGTCAAACCATAATGTCTGGTTTTGGCGCTTCGCCCGATATTGGAAATTCCCTTTATCTGAGTGAAATTCCATTCGGAACACTCATTCATAACATTGAGCTTCGTCCGGGGCAAGGTGGAAAAATTGCCCGTAGCGCTGGTTCTTATGCTCAGCTAATGTCAAGAGACGGTAAATATGCAATCCTTAAATTCCCTTCGGGAGAAACGAGAATGATATTGCAAACTTGCAAAGCTACTATTGGAACTATTTCGAATCAAGATCATAACCAGGAGATTTCCGCCAAAGCAGGACGTAGTCGTTGGTTAGGAAGAAGGCCACGAACCAGAGGCGTTGTGATGAACCCGGTTGACCACCCAATGGGCGGAGGCGAAGGAAAAGCATCTGGCGGTATCCCAAGATCGAGAAAAGGATTGCCTGCAAAGGGTTATAAAACCAGATACAAGAAAAAAGCTTCAAACAAATATATTATTGAAAGACGTAAAAAATAATTCTTAAACTGAAGATAAGATGAGTCGTTCGTTAAAAAAAGGACCATATATTTATTATAAATTGGAGAAAAAGGTTTTAGATGCACAGGAATCAAAGAAGAAGAGTGTGATTAAAACTTGGTCAAGAGCATCAATCATCTCTCCGGATTTTGTGGGTTTGACCATTGCTGTCCATAATGGTAATAAATTCATCCCCGTTTATGTAACCGAAAATATGGTAGGTCATAAACTGGGTGAGTTTGCGCCAACTCGTCAGTTTAGAGGTCATGCAGGTAAAAAGGATAAAGGAAGGAAATAAAGCAAAATAATCATGGGTACACGAAAACATAAAATGGCAGAAGAGCGTAAATTGGCAAGGAAGACTCTTTACATCGCTAAGTTGTCCAATTGCCCGACATCGCCTCGTAAAATGAGACGTGTTGCCGTCCTTATCAGAGGTAAGGATGTTGAATCAGCTCTTAACATATTAAAGTATACACAAAAAGAAGCATCCGAAAGATTATACAAACTCTTGTTATCTGCTATAGCTAATTGGCAGGAGAAAAATGAGGGTGTAAGGATGGAAGAGAGCAATTTGTTTGTAAAATCAATTATGGTTGATAGTGCACGACAGCTAAAACGTATCAGGCCTGCCCCTCAAGGACGCGCCCACAGGATCAGGAAACGTTCAAATCATGTTACCCTCATCCTTGATAGCTTAGTTAAGCCAGAATTTGAAGAAGCGATTAATAATTAATAAAAAAAAAGTAATCATCAATATTTCAATATTTAATGGGACAAAAAACTAATCCAATAGGTCTTAGGTTAGGTATCATCAAAGGATGGGATTCCAACTGGTATGGTGGTAAAAACTTTGGCGAAAAGCTCGTTGAGGACGATAAAATTAGAAAATATCTATTTGCCCGTTTATCAAAAGCTGGAGTCTCAAAGATTCAAATAGAACGTACTCTAAAACTTGTTACTGTTACCATTCATACAGCCAGGCCGGGTATTATTATTGGAAAAGGCGGGCAGGAGGTTGATAAGTTGAAAGAGGAATTGAAAAAACTTACAGGTAAAGAGATGCAAATCAATATTACAGAGATTAAACGTCCTGAGCTTGATGCCTATCTTGTTGCCAACAATATTGCCCGACAGATCGAAGGTCGTATTTCGTTTCGTAGAGCCATAAAAACTGCCATTGCCTCCACCATGCGTATTGGAGCTGAAGGTATAAAGGTGTTGATAAGTGGAAGGTTGGGTGGCGCCGAAATGGCTCGACGTGAGATGTATAAAGAAGGTCGTACGCCTCTGCATACACTTAGGGCCGATATAGATTACGCACACGCCGAAGCTCATACTACCTATGGAAGGATTGGAATAAAAGTATGGATTTGTAAAGGTGAGATATTTGAAAAAGTGGACATTGTGCCTATGCCAGGTTCTGAAAAGAGAACAAGAGGTTCGGGGGGGGCAATGCCACAAGGCGCTGGCCGTCGTGTAAGATCGAAACAACGTTTTAATGAGAGAAAATAAATTGTATAGCTGAAAATAGAAAAACTTAGAAATAATGTTACAGCCAAAGAAAAGCAAATACAGAAAGCAGCAAAAGGGCAAAATGAAAGGAAATGCCCAAAGAGGCCATGAGTTGGCGTTTGGTTCTTTCGGTATTAAAGCGCTGGAAGAAGCATGGATTACCGGACGTCAGATTGAAGCTGCCCGTCAGGCGGTTACCCGTTACATGAAACGTGAAGGGCAAATATGGATTAAGATATTTCCAGATAAGCCTGTTACTAAAAAACCTGCAGAGGTACGTATGGGTAAAGGAAAAGGTGCGCCAGAATATTTTGTGGCTCCCGTAACCCCAGGTCGTATTTTATTTGAAGCGGATGGGGTGCCATTAGAAGTAGCAAAAGAAGCACTTAGGCTTGCAGCACAAAAATTACCGATAACCACGAAATTTATCGTTAGAAAAGATTACGTTGAATAATACTAAACAGCAATGAAACAGAGTGTTATCATAGAATTGTCAAACGATGACTTACTTGAACGATTAGAAGGGGAACAAAAACAACTTACCAGGTTAAGACTAAATCATGCAGTATCTGATTTGGAAAACCCTAAGAAAATCACCTACTATCGTAGAACAGTTGCACGACTAAAAACGGAAATTAGAAAAAGACAACTTGAAGGAAAATTATAATAGTAAAATACAATGGAAGATAAAATAACAAGACCTTTGCGTAAAGAAAGAATGGGACTGGTTGTAAGCAATAAGATGGAAAAAACTATCGTCGTTCAGGTTGATCGAAAGGTAAAACACCCCATTTACGGAAAGTTTATTCGTAAAAGTACGAAGTTTATGGCCCATGATGAAAAGAATGAATGTAATATCGGCGATAAAGTACGTATAATGGAAACCAGACCATTGAGCAAAAATAAATGTTGGAGATTAACAGAAATCATTGAAAGGGCTAAATAGTCATGATACAGAAAGAAACAAGATTATTAGTTGCTGATAACAGCGGCGCCAAAACCGTACAATGTATTAGTCTTCTTGGCGGTACACGTCGGCGCTATGCATCCATTGGCGATATTATTATCGTTAGCGTCAAAAGCGCTATCCCTGCCGGGAACATTAAGAAAGGCACCGTGTCCAAAGCAGTTATTGTACGGACAAAAAAAGAGATTCGCAGGCCTGACGGTAGTTATATTAGATTTGACGACAATGCAGTAGTATTGCTGAATAATGCCGGCGAGATGTTTGGAACCCGTATCTTTGGCCCTGTAGCAAGGGAATTGCGAGAAAAACAATATATGAAAATCGTTTCACTTGCACCAGAAGTGCTCTAAATTTATAAGAAGATGAAAAAGCAAAAACTTCATATTAAAAAAGGTGACAACGTTTTAGTTCTCACGGGCGATTCAAAAGGACTTAAAGGAAAAGTCTTAGTTGTTGAACCCGATAAACAAACAGCCATAGTTGAAGGTGTAAAAATGGTTAGTAAACATACGAAACCGAATAAAGAAAACCCTCAAGGAGGCATTATTAAGAAGGCTTCGCCAATTCATGTATCAAATTTGATGGTAGTTGATAACACAGGTAAAGCTACACGTATTGGTCGTAAGTTAGATGAGAAAAAAAATAAACTGGTTCGCTATTCTAAAAAATCAGGGGAGGTAATTAGATAATGAGTTACGTACCAAGACTTAAGGAAAAATTTAATAATGAAATTCATCCTGCTTTGATAAAGCAGTTTGAATTTAAAAATCCTATGCAGGTGCCTAGGCTGCTTAAAATAGTGGTAAATCAGGGACTTGGAGATGCTATTGCCGACAAGAAACTTATTGAATTTGGGGTATCAGAGATGACTTTGATAACCGGCCAGAAAGCTGTGGTTACAAAATCGAAAAAAGATATCTCTAATTTTAAATTAAGACGTGGAATGCCTATTGGCGTGAAAGTTACTTTGCGCGGCAACCAGATGTTCGAGTTTTTAGACCGTTTGATTTCCGTTGCAATACCACGCGTTAGAGACTTCAGAGGAATTAGCGATAAAGGATTTGATGGTCGGGGAAATTATACATTAGGCATAAGTGAGCAAATTATATTTCCCGAAATCAATATTGATAAGGTGAATAAAATCAATGGAATGGATATTACTTTTGTAACATCTGCGGATAATGATAGAGAAGCGCATGCTTTATTAAAAGAGTTTGGATTACCATTTAAAAATCAACAATAAGATCTGATCTATGGCAAAAGAATCAATGAAAGCCAGGGAAGTCAAAAGACAAATGCTTGTTGACAAGTATGCCGAAAAGCGTACAGCCTTAAAGCAAGCTGGTGATTATCAGGCGCTGCAAAAATTACCGAAAAACGCCTCTCCAGTACGACTTCACAATCGTTGTCAAATTACTGGAAGACCAAAAGGTTATATGAGGCATTTCGGAATCTCACGTATTAATTTTCGCGAAATGGCGCTTAAAGGACTTATCCCAGGTGTGAAAAAAGCAAGTTGGTAAAATAGAATTTGAAAATAAATAATTAATTAAGGAAATATGTTAACTGATCCCATTGCAGATTATCTCACACGAATAAGAAATGCCATAATGGCTGGACATCGCATCGTAGAAGTCCCTTCGTCGAAAATGAAAAAGGAGATAACCAAAATACTTTTTGAAAAAGGATATATCCTTAACTACAAGTTTGAAGATGATAAGTTTCCTGCAACGATAAAGATCGCATTAAAATATCATCCGGTTAGTAAACTTTCGGCCATCAACTCTATTAAGAGAGTTAGCCGTCCGGGACTTCGCAAATTCGTTGGTGTGGATGAACTTCCACGAGTACTTAACGGATTGGGAATTGCAATCATCAGCACCTCGCAAGGCTTGATGACTGACAAAGAAGCTAAAAAATTAAGAGTAGGCGGCGAAGTCGTTTGTTATATCAGTTAAAAAAGGAGAAGAAATGTCACGAATAGGAAAATTACCGATAACGATTCCTGCAGGCGTAGAGATTAAAGTATCAGACAAAAATCTTGTTACTGTAAAAGGCGCCCTTGGGTCGCTCCAGCAGCAGGTTCATCCCGATATGACAATAGAGATCGAAAATGGAACGCTTAGCGTCAAACGTCCAACCGAACAAAAAAGACATAAAGCAATGCACGGTCTCTATCGTACACTTATTGCCAATATGGTTCACGGAGTGTCAAAAGGATATCAGATTAAACAGGAATTAGTCGGAGTGGGTTACAAAGCTACCCATACTGGTAAAGCGCTCGAACTATCGCTGGGCTTTTCACATAGTGTTATGGTTATTATGCCCGATGAAGTTAAAGTTGAGGCTGTTACTGATAGAGGTAAAAATCCGATTATAACACTAACATCGCACGATAAGCAATTGATAGGACAGGTTGCTGCAAAATTGCGGTCGTTACTTAAACCAGAACCTTATAAAGGCAAAGGTCTTAAATTTGTCGGTGAAGAGATTAAACGTAAATCCGGTAAGACTTCAGCTAAATAAAAATTGAAATAAACAAGTTTATCAATAGATAAAACCCATTGAGAAAATGACAATTAAAGACAAAAAGAAATTCAGAAGAAATAGGATCAAGATGCGGATTAGAAAGAGGATTATTGGTTCATCCACAAAACCCAGAATGACCGTATTTAGGAGTAACAAAGAGATTTATATTCAGTTGATTGATGATCTGAACCAAAAAACCTTGGTTTCAGCTTCCTCTTTGGGAAAAGATTTTGAAAAAGAAAAAATGACCAAAATGGAACAGGCTAAGCGTGTTGGGGCGCTTATTGCCCAAAAGGCTGCCGATGTTGGTATTGAAACCGTGGTTTTTGACAGAAATGGATATTTATATCATGGCCGTGTAAAAACTCTCGCCGATGCAGCAAGAGAAGCGGGTCTTAAATTTTAACTAAAATTATGGCAAACGTAAATGTAAAGAGAGTTAAGTCAAGCGAAATCGAATTTAAAGACAGGCTTGTACACATTCAGAGAGTTACTAAAGTAACCAAAGGAGGCCGTACGTTCAGTTTTTCAGCCATTGTAGTGGTCGGAAATGAACAAGGCGTGGTAGGCTACGGCTTGGGAAAAGCTAAAGAGGTTACTGCTGCTATCGCAAAGGGAATTGATGATGCAAAGAAAAACCTTATCAGTGTGCCTATTATAAATGGTACCGTGCCTCATGAAGGTATAGGGAAATTTAGCGGTGCAAGGGTCTTTATGAAACCGGCTGCTGCCGGTACCGGACTGATTGCCGGTGGAGCGATGCGTGCTGTTTTGGAGAGCGCTGGTGTGAAAGATGTCCTTGCAAAATCAAAAGGCTCGTCCAATCCACACAGTATGGTTAAAGCTACTATTGACGCTTTGATGAAGATGCGCGATCCATATTCTGTGGCACAGGTGAGAGGCATCAGCTTGGATAAAGTGTTTAATGGTTAAAAGTAGCAGAAAATGAGCAAGATAAAAATAAAATTGGTGAGAAGCGGTATAGGCCGGACGAAAGGTCAAAAATTGACTTTACAGGCCCTTGGCCTTACTAAGATGAATAAAGTAGTAGAACACGAATCAACCCCTCAGATATTAGGAATGGTTGAAAAAGTGAAACATTTATTGGAGGTTGAAAAATTATAAACTTTGAAAATAGTTTAATAATGATGGATTTATCAAATCTAACACCTGCTAAAGGTTCAGTAAAAAGCAGAAAAAGAATAGGCCGAGGTGAGGGATCGGGTAGAGGCGGAACTTCTACAAAAGGCCACAAAGGCGCTAAATCAAGGTCTGGCTATAAGTCAAAAGCAGGCTTCGAGGGTGGACAGATGCCATTGTATCGCAGAGTCCCCAAAGGCGGTTTCAAAAACATAAATCGGATAGAGTATCGAGGAATTAACCTTGATGCACTGCAAAAGCTTGTTGACGAAAAAAATATAAATGTGTTTAATCTTGAAGTCCTAATTGATCATGGCCTTGCCCAAAAGAAGGATCTGATCAAAGTATTGGGTAGAGGCAAGCTAAAGTCAGCCATTCAAGTTACAGTACATGCTTTTTCCAAAACAGCGCAACAAGCCATCGAAGATAAAGGAGGCGTTGCAACAAAAATTTAATTCTGAATGAAAAGATTTATAGAGACCATAAAAAACATTTACAAGATCGAGGACCTTAGAACTCGAATTGCCTATACTATAGGAATTATTCTTCTCTATCGTCTTGGGTCATTTGTTGTGCTGCCGGGAGTTGATCCGGCAATGCTTAGCGCCCTTCAACAGCAGGCATCATCTGGGTTGTTGGGTTTGTTAAACATGTTTTCGGGAGGAGCTTTTTCCAATGCCTCTATCTTTGCATTGGGAATCATGCCATACATTTCCGCGTCCATCGTAGTTCAGTTGTTAGGGATGGCAATACCCTATTTTCAACGATTGCAAAAAGAGGGTGAAAGCGGACGTAAGAAGATAAATCAGATCACAAGATGGCTTACAGTTATTATTTTGATATTCCAGTCGCCTGCCTATATTGCCAATTTGGTAATTAATCTCCCACCGGAAGCAATTTATCCATTCGATCCAACTACTACATCTCATTCGATATTCTCGTTTTTCGGTATTTCTTCAATAATCATGCTTACCGCGGGATCAATGTTTATTATGTGGCTTGGTGAGAAGATAACAGACAAAGGAATTGGCAATGGTATTTCGCTTATCATTATGATTGGTATTATTGCCAGACTGCCATTTGCACTGTTTGCTGAGTTTATTTCAAGATTAGAGGAGCAGGGCGGCGGTCTAATTATCTTCATCGTTGAGATAATCGTTCTCGTAGGAGTTATTCTTCTTACAATCCTTTTGGTACAGGGAACACGAAGAATACCTGTACAATATGCAAAACGAGTTGTTGGCAATAAGCAATATGGTGGGGTAAGGCAGTATATTCCATTAAAGGTAAATGCTGCAGGCGTTATGCCTATCATTTTTGCGCAAGCAATTATGTTTCTTCCACTCACCATTGCACAGTATTCGCAAAGTGAAGCTCTTACAGGCTTTGCTTCGGCATTTACAAATTATACCGGGTTTTGGTATAATTTTACCTTTTTTATAATGATCGTTGCCTTTACTTATTTTTATACTGCCATCACTGTTAATCCTAATCAGATGGCGGATGATATGAAGAAAAACGGAGGTTTTATTCCCGGTATTAAGCCAGGGAAGAAAACTGCTGAATTTATTGATAACGTAATGTCGCGAATTACCTTCCCGGGTTCAATTTTTTTGGGATTGGTAGCTATCATGCCGGCATTTGTTGGTATTGCTGGTGTAAGCCAGCAGTTTGCAGGATTTTACGGAGGTACCTCTCTATTGATTTTGGTAGGAGTGGTACTTGATACATTAGATCAAATAAACAGCCATTTGTTAATGCGTCACTATGACGGATTAACAAAATCAGGCCGAATTAAAGGGAGATCAGGATAATAAACTGAAATCCCTGAAAAAAATATTGATAATGGTTCTTATTAAATCTGAAGAGGAGATTGAATTAATACGAGAAAGTTCTTTGCTTGTTGGTAAAACGCTTGCGGAAGTAGCTAAATTGATCAAACCCGGAGTAACTACTAATAAACTTGACAAAGTTGCTGAGGAGTTTATCAGAGATCATGATGCTATACCTGGCTTTAAAGGATATCATGGCTTCCCAGGAACGCTGTGTACATCAGTTAATGAAGTTGTAGTTCATGGTATCCCAAGCGATTATGTTTTGAAAGATGGCGATATCGTTTCTATTGACTGCGGAGTGAAAAAAAATGGCTATTTTGGGGATTCAGCTTTTACATTCCCAGTGGGTGAAGTGAAGAAAGAGATATTGATGTTGATGAAACGAACCCTTGAATCGCTTTACAAGGCAATTGATGTTGCTATCGGAGGTAATCGTATCGGAGATATCGGTTTTGCAATTCAAGAGTATGTTGAAGGTTTTGGCTATTCGGTAGTTAGAGATTTGGTTGGGCATGGACTTGGAAAAAACCTTCATGAGAAACCAGAAGTGCCAAACTATGGAAAAAGAGGATATGGAAAGGAATTGCGTGCCGGAATGGTATTAGCCATTGAGCCAATGATTAATCTGGGAGTTAAAGATGTGTATCAGAAAAGCGATGGCTGGACGATTAAAACAAAAGATCATCTTCCGTCAGCACATTACGAACACAATGTAGTTGTTAGAAAAGATAAGGCTGATGTTTTATCAACATTTGATTTTATTGAAGAAGTTACAAATTTTAGTATTTTAAACATAACTATTTAAAACGAATGGCCAAACAGCCACTTATAGAACAAGACGGCACGGTGATAGAATCGCTGGGAAATGCTATGTTCAGGGTCGAATTAGAAAATGGACATGTCATCATTGCGCACATATCGGGCAAGATGAGGATGCATTACATAAAAATTCTTCCTGGCGACCGCGTTCAGGTTGCTATGTCGCCTTATGACTTATCAAAAGGACGGATTACATTCAGATATAAATAATTGATAGCGATGAAAGTAAGAGCATCAGTGAAAACAAGAACGCCGGACTGCAAGATTGTCCGTCGAAAAGGAAGGTTGTACGTGATTAATAAAAAGAATCCAAAGTACAAACAAAGACAAGGTTAATAAATTAATTAAAGAGATAAATTACTATGGCACGTATTGCAGGTATTGACTTACCAAAGAATAAACGCGGTGTAGTTGGTCTGACATATATTCATGGTATCGGTCCTAACCTTGCACAGGAGATACTCGATAGAGTTGGTGTGGATGTAAATAAGAAAGTGCAGGATTGGTCGGACGAAGAGCAAACTAACATCCGTGCGCTGATCAGCGATGAATACAAAGTGGAAGGTGCGCTTCGCTCCGAGACACAGATGAACATCAAACGTTTGATGGATATCGGTAGTTATCGAGGAATACGTCACCGTATCGGTTTGCCGGTTAGAGGGCAATCAACAAAAAATAATGCCCGAACACGTAAAGGCCGCAAAAAGACCGTTGCTAATAAAAAGAAAGCACCGAAAGGTTAAAATTGAAATACCAACATTTTATTGGTAGTTTAATTAATTAAGTCAACAAGAAATCAATAATATGGCAAAATCAAAAACAAGTAAAACCACAAAAAAGAGGGTTGTTAAGGTTGATCCTATCGGGAAAGCCTATATCAGCGCTTCTTTTAACAATATTTTAGTAACTCTTGCCAATAATGAAGGGCAGGTTATCTCATGGTCATCAGCAGGAAAAATGGGATTCAGAGGATCGAAAAAAAATACCCCTTATGCTGCACAAACAGCAGCCGAAGATTGCTCAAAGACAGCTTATGACCTTGGTTTGCGCAAAGTAAAAGTTTATGTAAAAGGACCCGGCTCCGGAAGAGAATCAGCAATCCGTACAATTCATTCGTCCGGTATTGAGGTACTTGAAATAAATGACATCACCCCATTACCTCATAACGGATGCCGACCGCCAAAACGAAGAAGAGTATAATAAATCATTGAATAAAAATAAAATTTGAGATAAAATGGCAAGATATATTGGGCCTAAAACCAAGATTTCAAGAAAATTCGGAGAACCGATCTATGGACCGGATAAATCTTTTGAAAAGAAAAATTATCCTCCAGGACAGCATGGATTAAATAAAAAACGTAAAAAACCAACGGAATATGGTATTCAGTTGGCCGAAAAACAAAAAGCTAAATATACTTATGGGATACTCGAGCGCCAGTTTCGCAACACTTTCGAAAAGGCAAGCCGAAAGCAGGGAGTTACTGGTGAGGTGTTACTTCAGTTTATCGAAACCCGCCTCGACAATGTTGTTTACCGGCTTGGCATAGCTCCTACACGCGCTGCCGCTCGCCAGTTGGTTTCACATTGCCATATTGTGGTAAACGGTGAAGTGGTAAATGTGCCGTCATTTCATGTGAAACCCGGATTTAGCGTTGGTGTTAGGGAAAGATCAAAATCATTAGAAGTAATAAACAATACACTTGCTTCACGCCACTCACTGTTACCATGGCTTGAGTGGGATGAAGAAAAAATGACGGGGAAAGTGCTTAACTACCCGCAAAGAGATGAGATTCCTGAAAATATAAACGAGCAGATCATTGTTGAGCTCTATTCTAAATAGTATCTTTTAATTATTTGCAACCTAAAAGGTTTTATTATGGCAATATTAGCATTTCAAAAGCCCGAAAAAGTAATCATGCTCGAATCGAGCAATTACAAAGGTAAGTTTGAATTTCGTCCCTTGGAACCCGGATTTGGAATTACTATTGGCAATGCTTTACGCAGGATTTTATTATCCTCGCTTGAAGGATTTGCAATAACCACTATTAAAATTGAAGGAGTGGATCAGGAGTTTTCTACCATAAAAGGCGTGGTAGAAGATGTGGTAGAAATAGTACTTAACCTAA
Organism: Lentimicrobium sp.; assembly: GCA_012516825.1. Lineage (GTDB taxonomy): Bacteria > Bacteroidota > Bacteroidia > Bacteroidales > 4484-276 > RZYY01. Next base: position 18,439 of record JAAYWF010000159.1, read on the forward strand.
AACAAATACGCTTTAAACGGCTTATTGAACAAGAAGACTCAGAAAGTGTAAAAATAGTTATCAAAGATCAGGAAGTATTTAAAGCAGGTGATTTAAATAAATATCTATCTGTGTTTCAAGTGTTGAATCCTGATTTGGTACTATGCAATATGGATCCATCGGTTACTTTGACGATGGATATGACCATAAATAAAGGAAGAGGGTATGTGCCGGCGGAAGAAAATAAACTATTAAATTCGCCATTACCATTAGGTACAATTGCCATAGACTCAATACATACCCCAATTGTAAATGTAAAATATAATGTGGAGGACTATCGAGTTGAACAAAAAACCGACTATGAAAAACTCCTATTAGAAATTATTACTGATGGGTCAATCCACCCGAAAGATGCATTAAAAGAAGCTGCACGGATACTTATAATCCACTTTATGCTTTTCTCAGACGAAAGAATTGCCATGGAAAAAGAAGATAAATCCGTGACTGAAGAATTTGATGAAACTGCGCTAAGTATTCGACAAGTACTTAAAACTAAACTAGTTGACCTGAATCTTTCCGTCAGAGCTTTAAACTGCTTGAAAGCTGCTGATATTGAAACACTTGGTGAATTGGTAACTTTTAATAAAAACGACCTGCTAAAATTCAGGAATTTTGGAAAGAAATCTCTCGCTGAAATAGAGGAGCTTTTTGAATCTAAAAATCTTGAATTTGGAATGAATGTAGCGAAATATAAATTAGACAAGAAGTAATCGTAAAATGAGACATCGTAAAATTTATAATCAATTAAGCAGAACAAGCAGCCATCGTAATGCGATGCTTTCTAATATGGCTGTGTCCCTTATATTGCATAAGCGAATAAATACTACTGTTACAAAAGCAAAAGCGCTTAGAGCTTACGTAGAACCTCTGCTTACAAAATCAAAAGAGGATACCACACACTCAAGAAGAGTTGTTTTTAGTTATTTGCAAAATAAAGAGGCAGTTACTGAACTCTTTAGAGAGATATCTCCAAAAATTGCCGACCGCCCAGGCGGATATACACGTATTATAAAAACTGATTTCAGACTTGGCGATAATGCCGATATGTGTATGATGGAACTGGTTGATTTCAACGATGTATATTTAGCTAAAGAAAGCGTATCAGCAGATAAGGGAGGCCGCCGAAGAAGAAGAGGCTCGGGCAAAGCAAGAAAGGATCAAGCCGCCGCACCGGCTGTGGAAGAGACTACAAAAACCGAAGTCGAACAGCCAGAGATGATTGTTGAACAGCAAGTTGATGAGACACTGGAAGAAATACAAACCCCAGAACCGCGTGTTGACGACAAAATTGTTGAAGAGCAGGTTGATGAGACACCGGATGAAACACAAACCTCCAAGCTGCCTGTTGACGATAAAATCGCTGAAAGTCAGGACTCGCAAAAAGACACTGAAGACACTGAATCACCGAGCAAAGAAAAAGAAGCATAAAATCCTTATTTTTTTGATAACCGAAATGGATAAAGCTTAAAAACTAAGCTTTGTCTATCTTAATTTAGATATTAACCATTAATAATTTAATATGAGTACAATAATTAATATCCACGCTAGACAAATTCTCGATTCAAGAGGGAATCCAACTATTGAGGTTGAGGTATTAACAGAAAATGGAGTAGTAGGCCGTGCTGCTATTCCTTCAGGCGCATCCACCGGAACACATGAAGCTGTTGAATTGCGCGATGGCGATAAAAGCTGTTATATGGGTAAAGGTGTGTTGAAAGCTGTAAATAATGTAAACACAATTCTTAATGATGAGTTGCAAGGGTTTTTTGTAACCGATCAAATTGAGATTGATAAAAAAATGATAGAGCTGGATGGCACACCCAATAAAGCTGTTCTGGGTGCAAATGCTATGCTTGGAGTATCTTTGGCATGTGCTTATGCAGGAGCAACCGAAACGAATCAAACACTTTATCGCTATATTGGAGGCACAGGAGCTTACACTCTGCCGATCCCAATGATGAACATCCTAAATGGTGGTTCACACGCTGATAATAGTATCGATTTTCAGGAATTTATGATCATGCCTGTTGGGGCACCAAATTTTGCTGAAGCATTGCGCATGGGTACCGAAGTGTTTCATAACCTGAAAAGTGTTTTGAAGAAAAGTGGTTATTCAACAAACGTGGGCGACGAAGGTGGTTTTGCTCCAAATCTTAAATCCAATGAAGAAGCCATAACCGTAATACTTCAAGCCATCGAAAAGGCTGGTTACAAACCCGGTGTGGATGTTTTCCTTGCCTTAGACATAGCTGCGTCGGAGTTTTACATTCCCGAAGAGAATGTATATCATCTTAAATGGTCAACCGGAGAGAAACTTACCCCAGCTCAATTAGTTGATTATTGGAATAATTGGGTGAAAAAATATCCGATTATCTCTATCGAAGATGGAATGGCAGAAGACGATTGGGTAGGCTGGAAGCTGATGACAGAAAAGATGGGAGCAAAGATACAATTGGTAGGTGATGATGTTTTTGTTACCAATACTCAACGTTTGCAACAGGGAATTGACCAGGGAGTAGCAAACTCTATTTTAGTGAAAGTAAATCAGATTGGTACTCTTACCGAAACTATTCAAGCTGTCAATCTCGCTTATCGCAACGCATATACCGCCGTTATAAGCCACCGCTCTGGCGAAACTGAAGATACAACGATTGCCGATCTCGCTGTTGCACTAAACACAGGTCAGATCAAAACAGGATCAGCTAGCCGGACTGATAGGATTGCAAAATACAACCAGTTGCTTAGAATTGAAGAACAATTAGGAGTGGCAGGCAGTTATCTTGGCAAAAATTTTAAATATGCACGCTAAATAATTAATAATAAAAAAATAAAAAGGCTGTTTCGTTACTGAAATGGCCTTTTTTGTTTTTATCCATTACACACCAGTCAAAACTTAAATACCTTGGCAATATAAGTCATCTGGATTTAATAAATCTTAAATTTAGTGAAAAGAGCCTTTTATCCTTAATTGTACAATTTCTTAATATTGGAATATCTATTTTTGTCAGATTATTTTAGAGTTGTAATCTCGATCGAAATCAAATTTATTGTAAAATGAATCCATTGGAGCAATACTTCAAACCTTTTCGGGAAAATATTATTGGAATTGACCAGACCTTTATTTCCCCATTTGGCCAGCAAAAAATTGTTTATGGCGATTGGATTGCCAGCGGGCGTCTTTACAGAACAATAGAGGATAAGATGATTAATACTTTTGGACCTTTTGTAGGAAACACCCATACCGAAACAAGCGAAACAGGAACTCTGATGACAAACGCTTATCATCTGGCTCATAAAAAGATAAAAGAGCATGTAAATGCCGGCCCCGGTGATGTTATTATAACAGCAGGCTCAGGTATGACCACAGTGATTAACAAACTGCAACGCATACTTGGTTTTCGGACGTTTAAAAAAAATGATGTACTTACCTCTTTGCCAGAAGAGGAACGACCTGTTGTTTTTATTACACACATGGAGCATCACTCTAATCATACCTCTTGGTTCGAAACTATTGCTGATGTTATTCAACTAAAACCTGACGATAATTTATTGGTAGATATTGAAGAGCTTCGCAAAGCGCTTGAAAAGTATAAAGCGAGAAAAATGAAAATTGGAAGCTTCACTGCATGTAGTAATGTTACCGGTATTTCAACTCCATATTATGAAATGGCAAAGCTGATGCACGAATATGGCGGGATATGTTTTGTGGATTTTGCTGCTTCTGCCCCTTATGTCAAAATTGATATGCACCCTGAAGACCCGATGATGGCGCTGGATGCAATAATGTTTTCGCCGCATAAATTCCTTGGCGGACCGGGCACTTCCGGCGTTTTAGTTTTTAACTCGGCGCTATATAACAATCCGGTTCCTGATAACCCGGGTGGAGGAACTGTTGACTGGACCAACCCATGGGGAGAATTTAAATATGTTGATGATATCGAAGCACGCGAAGATGGTGGAACTCCACCTTTTCTTCAAACCATAAAAGCTGCTCTTTGTATAGAACTTAAAAATAAGATGGGAGTAGAAAACATTGGAAAACGTGAAAAACAGCTTGTGAAGATGGCCTTTGAGGAAATGGTAAAGATACCGGGAATAAAAATATTGGCAGACAATGTTACCGATCGTTTGGGCGTGTTTTCATTTTATTTTAATGACATACATTTCAACCTTGCAGTTAAATTATTGAATGATAAGTTTGGAATACAGGTTAGGGGAGGGTGTGCCTGTGCCGGCACTTATGGTCATTTTTTACTCGATGTAAGTTACGATAAATCCAAACATATCACCGACCTTATCAATCATGGAGATCTTTCTCAAAAACCTGGATGGATAAGGCTGTCGCTGCACCCAACAATGACGGATGAAGAGCTCTTTTATATTATTGATGCCCTCAAAAGCTTGAAAAAGAATCATCACGAGTGGAGCAAACAATATATTTATAATTGTAGAAAAAATGAGTTTCGACATTTTAGCGAACCCGAGGATAAATCAATCTTTGTGAAAGACTGGTTCAAACTCTGATTTTTTAAAAGAAATATTGTTAAATCTGAATTGATCTTTGAGCCTATTCCAAAAGGTAATTTTAGCCACGAATTCTTTAACCTTGTTCAGCAACCATGCACGAATATTAACTATATAAGTCGTTGGTATTCTGCAATATGTCAGGAATGCAAAATACGCCCAAATCTGAAACATTTCGGTTTCGGAGTTGACACTTCTACGAATAGGCATAGTAACTTTAAAGTAGTAAGAGCCCGGTAGTTTCTAAGAGATACAAGTGATTGAGTAAAAAACAAAAACTTATTTCGTTAAAAAACCGTCCATTTTTAACCCCTTGTTTCAACAAATACTTATGTATTACCTTTTTTTCTTCTTACTGGAGTTGTAATCCATTTTTTTAATTTCTTTTGTTCAAAGGATGAACTGTTTATTTTTGCAAAAAAAAAATTGGACTATGGATATTTTTTTACTACTACTTTTTTTCGTCTTCTCTCCTCTTGGGATTCTGTATTTAATATGGCGTTTTCCATTAGCTGCAA
>JAAYWF010000160.1 GCA_012516825.1 Lentimicrobium sp.
GCCTTCATTTTGCGGAGTAATCTGCGGAAATTGAACCCGGCTGCGGCCATCAATGCATTGATTTTGTCTCCAATTTGGCCTTTGAGATAGTTTCTTACCATTCGGCAATCATGTTTTACATGTCCGATAATCGGTTCGATTGCAGCTCTGCTTCGGCATTTGGCCAGTCGCTTTCGCTTTACATATTTGCTCTTACCTGCTGAACATCAATTGACATTTTGAAAATCAACTCAACACCTTCTTCACCGATTCTTTTGCGAAAGTGTACAAAATCAATCTGAATGCAAGGAAAAGGCAACTGAAACTCTGCTTATCCACAGAAATATTGATAATAAGGATTTTGAATCCATTGATCTACAATGCTTTCGTTGCTAAAATCACTCAAAACTTTGTAATATGGAACACCACAAATAATTTATGTATCAACAGTATTTTGTTGATAAACAGGACTTAAATATGTTTTTAAGGATTGGCTATTTGAGACCATTTACTCTCGTTAACTCGACAGTGAAATGGCGCATGATAGGCGCTTCGCTAATAATTTTCATACCCGATTTTATTTTGTCGCGTTTTTCCCAAACATTAGCCAGTGCGACAGCCACATAATTCATGTGATTATTAGTATATACTCGTCGTGGTATTGTAAGCCTTAGTAATTCGAGTTCCGGATATCTGTTTTCCCGTGTTACGGGATCACGGTCGGCTAATAGCGCGCCAATTTCTACTCCACGCACGCCGCCTTCAAGATACAATTCAACGGCCAAGGTCTGTGCGGGGAACTCCTCTTTTGGGATTTGCGGCAAAAAGCGCTTTGCATCCACAAAAATGGCATGACCACCATAAGGCTTTTGTACTGTGATACCAAAGTCGGTGATCCTTTGGCCTAAATAAGCAACTTGCCTGATACGTGTGTCAAGGTAATCGAATTCCGTTCCCTCATATAATCCTTGTGCAAGTGCATTCATATCGCGTCCCGACATACCGCCATAAGTGATAAATCCCTCGAACATTATGTTAAAAGTCTGTGCTTTTTTCCACAATTGCTCATCTCTGAAACCAATAAATCCACCCATGTTTACAATCGCATCCTTCTTGCTGCTCATTGTCATCCCATCGGCATAACTAAACATCTCTTTAACAATTTCACGGATTGACTTATCAGCATAACCCTCCTCGCGTAACTTAATGAAGTAAGCATTCTCGGCAAAACGAGCTGAATCGAAAAATACCAAAATCCCATATCGCTTCGCTAAAGAATAGACCTCTTTTAAATTTTGCATTGATACAGGTTGTCCACCGGAGCTGTTGCAGGTAACAGTAACAACGATTAATGGAATACGCTCGCGAGGATACTTTTTTAATACGCTTTCAAGCTTTTCCAGATCAATGTTGCCTTTGAAAGGATGTAAAGCAGTTGTATCAAAGGCTTTGTCAATAGTACAATCAATAGGTATGGCTTTTCGATATTCAATGTGTCCTTTAGTGGTGTCGAAATGTGAATTTCCGGGGACGATATCTCCCTCTTTAATTAAAGAGGAGAAGAGTACATTTTCGGCAGCACGCCCCTGATGTGTTGGCAGGAAATATTCAAAGCCAATTATTTCGCGAATAGCATTTTTCATTTTGTAATAGGAGGATGCGCCAGCATAGCTTTCGTCGCCAAGCATCATTTCCGACCACTGCCTGTTACTCATTGCACCGGTGCCTGAATCGGTGAGTAAATCAATAAAAACTTGATCACTCTTCAGATTAAAAAGATTATATCGCGCAGCAGCAACCCATTCTTCACGCTCTTTACGACTGCTCTTCCTAATAGTTTCTACGGTTTTAATTTTGTAAGATTCCGCAAAAGGTAATTCTATCATATTAAATACTTAAAGGTTAATAATAAAAAGAAAAGAAAGGAATTCATTAATAACAGAGTACTAAGGGTTAAACTCAGAGGGATATGTAAAGGAAGGCGTCTCTACGCTTAATATTGAGATACTTACGATTACTAAGTGCCGATAATAAGTTAAAAAGATCCATTTAAAATTTTTAATAGGGCAAAGATAAAGTTTTACTTTTAACGAAAAGAAGGTGTTTGTTTTAAATTCAGATTAAGCATTTTACCATATTACAATAAAACGTTCTCTGACACTCGGATTTAATAAATTTAGAAAAAGGTCAAACAAATTATTTGGTGTGTTGTTAATGCTGAACTATAATTAAATTAAACAAATAGAAGTATGAATATTTTTTGGAAAACTATTGCCTTTGCAATAATTATTGCTTTGGCATCCTGTGTTTCGGGAGGCAAGAAAACAGAAACAAAAGATGCCGAGGAGGTGGGGTCAATAAAGTATGACCAAATCCATGAAATAAACACTGATCTAAGTATTATCACTTGGGAAGGATTTAAACCTACCGGAACTCATGTCGGCACAATTGCTTTTAAAAACGGTGAATTAATGTTTTGGGAAGGCAAATTGATAGGTGGTTCTTTTACCATTGACATGCTTTCGATAGTTAATGATGATTTGACTGATCCTGAGATGAATGCAAAGCTTGTAAATCACCTTTTATCATCTGATTTTTTTGAGGCAGAGACCTATCCAGAAGCCATGTTTGAAATTACAAAAGTTGTTGAAATTGAGCCCACTCAGGTTGATCTTTCTAAAGAAAAAGGCGACATAATTCCTACACATGCTATATCAGGTAATTTAACTTTGAAAGACGTTACTAAAAACTTAACCTTTCATGCAAATTTATCACTTAATGGTTCGGATTTTTCAGCTCAAACAAATCAGTTTTTCATTGATCGTGTTGATTGGAACGTTCGTTATGGTTCTAAAAAGTTATTTGCCGAGTTGAAGGATAATTTCATCAACGACGAAATGGGAATTAGCATCAATCTAGTATCTAAAGAGGTTGATAATGAGACTGAAAGTAATTAAAAGCAATTTTAAAGTGTTGGTTTTATGTTAATACAGGAATTAAAAGAAGTGTAATTAGCCTGTTTGGTGTGTTAGAATTGAAATATTACCTACCATCTATCGGTATAGCATAATCAGAAAGTTTAAGATTTGTACTAAAACAGGGAATTTTTTCGTACGCCAGGCAGAATTGCTTACTGACATTTTAAGGGTATTATTTTTAGAATTTAATGGCTATAAAAACAAGTTTTTTGAGTTTATTTCTAAAGATCATACTCCAAAAAATATAAAGATTATTGACGTTAAAATCAGGCAAAATGTTAATAAGTTGTCTGTTTATCAGCAAATTCAGCAGTTAAAAAATTTATATCATATTGAATATCATTATTTTGAAGGAGGTGTTTAATGGTTATCAACATAGGAACTTGTAAATATTTAAAATTTTCATGTATAAGTCTTATCACTAAACAGTTTTGTGGGTTAATAACAATTGTAGATAAAATCTGTTGGTAAGCCGTTGAAATTAAAACCATAAATTACTTGACTTGGGGTGGTCTCGTGTATTATCTTTGTTGCACCAGGCGAGAGATAAAAGGCTTGGCCGGGATTGCCGGAAACCTGAAAGCGAAAATAACGGCAACGATATTTAGCATCAGGTGGAGGTAAGCAAAGGTGAAAAGCATTAGGTTGCCTAACCGAAGCAAACCAGTTCTTTAAAAGCTTGTTTTTCAGATAGTGAGTCCATTCGTGGACACAGTAGGTGAAAATCCAACAGTTTTGCAAAAAGCTTTATCTGAAAGCCTGATAACCTAAAGGAAAGCTCTCCTGAGAGCCAATCGGAAGGAAATCAGGGCTGCAAGAACCAGGATGCCGGATCTGTTGACACAAATGCGTATCAACAAAGAAGGTGTCGGGCAACATTACATGAGACTCTACGGAGTCATTAAAGTAATGAAGCTTGCATGAAAAGCAGTAGTTCAAAAAAAGTTAACCGGAAACGATTAACAATATTGAACAACTACCGGAGCAGGAGCCTGAAAAGGCGCTATGCAAAGGTCGGCCAGAATAACAGTAACCTGGCGCGTAACATTCACCACGGTGGATGCCAAGTGAGCGGGAACGAAATCGAAAGAAGTCGTTCCCGCTTTGTTTTTTATCCCAAATAGAACTTTATCAGCGCAAACAAAAAGAGAACTAACTTTTTAGTAGTTAGATAGGATTACGCATTTGCCAACCCGTAAACGATTAAGTGGTTGTAATAAACATAATCAAAATAATAGCGAACAAACTCTAAAGCAGAAGCGCCATCACAAAAAATTTTTCAGTTTAAAAAGGCTTTCTGTTGATTAATTCGGATTCATTTGCTCAAATCATCTTTGCAGAATTGGATAAAGCTGTAATTTTATCGCATTAAAAGAAGTTTAAAACTTGAAACATAGCATCATAGCGCTAAGATGATCAACTTTTTTTAAAAGAAAAATATTGTCAATCATTACATACTTTATGTCGAATTTAAATAAAGTATCAGCCTATACCTTTAATAAATTTTTTCTACGTTTTGAAGAATCATGAACATTATTGATCTTTCGCATCCAATGGAAAATGGTATGCCTACCTATCCTGGCGATGAACCAGCCTCATTTGAGCTGTTAAATTCACATGAAAAAGATGGGTACCAGGTAATGAAAATAAAAGCAATAACTCATTCAGGTACTCATCTTGACGCACCTGCACATTTAATTGCCGACGGTGCGACAATAGATAAAATGCCTGTTTTAAAATTCTATGGCAAGGGGGTAGTTTTAGATTGCTCTGCAGTGGAACAGAATAGTGAAATCGGTCTAAAATATTTTATTCAAAACGAAAAACACATTGCAAATGCCGACTTCGTCCTTGTTTATACAGGATGGGATAAGTATTGGGGTAATAACAAGTATTATGCCGATTACCCTGTGATATCCACCAATAGCGCCATTTATCTTTTAAAATTCAATCTGAAGGGGATTGGGTTGGATACACCTTCCGTTGATTCCGTAACAGCAACCAATTACCCTAATCATAACCTTTTTCTAAGAAAAGGACTAATCCTGATTGAAAATTTAACTAATCTGCAGGAGTTGATTAACAAAACATTTGATTTTGCGACATTTCCTTGCAATATAAAAAATGGCGACGGCTGTCCGGTAAGAGCTGTTGGAATTTTATCAGAAGGTGGATAGCAGTAATTTTTTTTATTTTTTAGTTAAAAGAATTTTCTGTATAATATTAATTACTAAGATGTTATGAGGTGTTTAATTCAGTTTTCCAATGCTGCACTTTGAACTTAATAAATTCCAAAACATATTTTATCCTTTTAGTTTTTAGTGATCTAACAAATTCAAAGTTTCAGGACGTTTTCGTTTTTAAGAATAATTTTAAATGTAGTTTTGTAGCGTAGAAATTCTATTTATTGTTTTATTAGCTAAAATTGACTTTATGCATAAATTACTTTTATTAGGTGATGAAGCCATTGCGCAGGCGGCTTTAGATTCCGGGATCTCAGGAATTTTTGCCTATCCTGGGACGCCTTCTACCGAAATCATCGAATACGTTATGCGTTCAAAACAATCTCGATCCGGGGCCATCAAAGCTACATGGGCTACCAATGAAAAGACTGCAATGGAGACAGCGCTTGGGGTTTCCTATGTAGGTAAGAGAGCTATGGTCTGTATGAAACATGTCGGATTAAATGTTGCTGCCGATGCCTTTGTAAATTCAGCTGTAACAGGGGCAAATGGAGGCCTTATCGTAGTTTCTGCTGATGACCCTTCGATGCATTCATCTCAAAATGAACAGGATTCTCGTTTTTATGGAAAATTTGCCATGATCCCGATTCTTGAGCCGAGCAATCAGCAGGAAGCTTACGACATGGTTCATTACGGTTTCGATATTTCTGAGAAATTTGGCATTCCCGTATTGCTTCGTATCACAACCCGTTTGGCTCATTCAAGGGCAGGGGTATTACGAAAGCCCGAACGCAAACAAAATGAGATTCGGTTACCGTCCGATCTTAAACAATTTATATTGCTACCGGCATTAGCACGCAAAAGGTACAAAGGTCTGTTGGCGAGTCAGGCTCTTTTTGAAGATGAAGCCGAAAAATCAGGTTACAATCAATATATTGACGCTGATGACAAGTCTTTAGGAATTATTGCCAGTGGTATTGCCTTTAATTATTTGAAGGAGAATTATCCTGACGGCAATGTTCCGTATCCGGTTTTAAAAATAACTCAATATCCAGTTCCTGTAAGAATGATTGCCAAACTGGAAAGGGAATGTAAACGTATCCTTGTTTTGGAAGAGGGCGCTCCGGTTATTGAAGAGGCGTTAAAAGGGTTGCTATCTAAAAATTTGAATATCTCCGGCAGGCTTGATGGCGCTATTCCACGTGATGGAGAATTAAATCCAAATATTGTAGCTTTAGCATTAGGGAAACCCGATACCCGTATTTTTGATATGCCGGCTATCGTGGTTGGCCGTCCGCCTTCATTATGTACCGGATGCCCTCACATTGACACATACAACGCTTTAAATACTGCGTTAAGCAACTTTTCTAAAGGGCGTGTCTTTTCTGATATTGGCTGTTATACCCTTGGCGCTTTACCGCCTTATAATGCTATTAACACCTGTGTTGACATGGGAGCTTCTATTACAATGGCTAAAGGAGCAGCCAACGTAGGATTTACACCAACCGTTGCCGTAATTGGGGATTCAACTTTTACGCACTCCGGCATAACGGGTTTGTTAGATGCTGTAAACGATAATTCACCTATTACGATCATCATTTTAGATAATCATACTACTGCAATGACCGGAGGCCAAAAGTCAGCAGCAACAGGCGATTTATTAGTAAACATCTGCCGCGGTGTAGGGGTGCCGGAGGAGCATATTAAGGTAATAAAACCTCTTCGTAAAAATCATGAGGAGAATGTAAAGATAATCCTTGGAGAGTTGAATCACCCCGGAGTGTCGGTTATCATTCCGCAACGCGAGTGTATCCAGACGCTTAACAAACGTATGCGTGCTAAGTTTGCAGAAAAAGAAAAATCGAAAAAAGAGGTATAATTAAGATAGAATTTTAAATCATGAAAATAGACATAATTTTAGCGGGAGTAGGCGGTCAGGGAATATTATCTATTGCCGCAACCATAGGCTTGGCAGCTGTTGAAGCCGGCCTTTACCTGAAACAAGCCGAAGTTCATGGGATGAGCCAACGAGGCGGTGACGTTCAATCAAACCTAAGGCTTTCCGACAAAGAGATACACTCCGACCTTATACCTTACGGCGAGGCAGATATGATCATTGCCGTTGAACCTATGGAATCGTTAAGGCATTTGCCTATGCTATCAAAAAAGGGTTGGATAATTACTAATACAACAGCATTTGTAAACATACCAAACTACCCGGATAAAGAGGCGCTAATGGATGAAATAGGAAAAATTCCAAACCATATTGCTCTTGATGCCGATACAATAGCTAAAGATGTGGGCGCTTCAAAATCGGCTAATATGGTAGTGCTGGGCGCTGCATCACCATTTATAAACATAGATTATTCGCTGCTCGAAAATGGTATCCGGCGTTTGTTTATTACTAAAGGTGAAGATGTTGTGAATTTCAACCTGGCTGCTATGAAAGCCGGAAGAAATATTA
>JAAYWF010000161.1 GCA_012516825.1 Lentimicrobium sp.
AAAATTATGAATTTTTTAAAGTACTTGCCATTGCTTATTGCTCCCCTTATTTTCCTGATTCTTATTTTTTTTGCAAGAAAGATTATGGAAAAAAAAGTTCTGAATCTTTTTGCAAGCGCCTATTTTCTTGGGTTACTTACTGCCATACCAATGATTTTAGTTCTATATTTTGTTTATTCATATTGGCTTACACATGTTCAGAGCCTTAGGCGCATTGTCTTTTACTCTTTTGTACTGATTGGATTTTTGTCGGAATTATTCAAGTTTTTATTACTTCGTTTTTATTATCTACCCAAAAAGTCCTTTACCAAACCTTTTGATGGTATTTTATTTTCGGTAATGATTGCAATGGGATATGCAACTGCTGCCAATGTCTATTTTTTTTACGAATGGAGATATACTGATGGCATTAGAATCGTACTTTATACTTTGCCTGTAGCAGTATTTTTTATTTCCATTATCATGGGTTTTTTTATTGGTTTATCCAAGTTCAGGAGTAATAATTTTGATTCCCTGACAGGTTTTTCTGCTGCCGTGATTTTATTCGGTTTTTATAGCTTTTGTTTATTATCAGGAGATTACCTTTTGCTTAGCTTAATCGGTGGAGGAGTTATTCTTATCGCTTTTCTACTTGCTGCTAAATCGCTTAATTCAAAAACCAACGCATTGCTCTAAATCCAATTTTTTTATTGGATTTAACCATTAATATTCCAAAATTTATAACTGTTTTTTTCAAAATAGACAAGGTTAATAATGGTATTTTTGTACTTAAATTTGCTTATTAGTCATTTTGAAAAATTGTTTTAAATTTTAATTTAAGGAAAGAATCACTTTAGTTGGCGCAGGCAATGTTGGCGCAACTTGTGCAAATGTGATCGTCCATAAAGATCTTGCTCGTGAAGTTGTTTTAGTTGATATTAAAGAGGGATTAGCCGAAGGTAAAGCTCTTGATATTTGGCAGACTTCTGTTATCAACAACTTAGATACCCGTGTCGCTGGAGTTACCAATAACTATTTACACACTAAAGGCTCGCGTATAGTGGTGATCACTTCAGGAGTTCTACAAAAGCCCGGAATGAACCGTGATGATTTGGTTCGATCCAATACCATAATCATTATCGTTTCCAATCCCCTTGACGTAATTACATATATAGTATGAAAAACATCCAATAAGCCCAGTCATAAAGTCCTTGGTATGGCAGGTATTTTAGATACCGACCGCTATACCGCTTTTTTAGCTGAAGCGCTCGACATTTCACCTAAAGAGATACATGCATTGTTGATAATCAAAAACGCATTTTCCCTGTTTATGCACGACTCAGCTGAGCATTTTCGTAACATGGTAAAAGTGCTGGATGATATGAACTTTTTCCTGCATTAACCCAACTGCATTATAAAACAAAAGAGGCTGGTCTTCTGATTCAGCCTCTTTTGTTGTCGGAGTGGCGAGACTCGAACTCGCGACCTCTAGACCCCCAGTCTAGCACGCTAACCAACTGCGCCACACCCCGGACACTTTTCAATAAGTCATTGCAAAAATACAATTTTATTAATAACAAGAGCAAAACTTTCTGTTGCCAAAAATCAACTTAAAAGTATCATTCTCAAAAAAAATTTAGATCGGTTAATTCTTGTTTCTGCTTGACCAAATTAATTCATATTACATTTTTAGTAATACATACTTCTGCCCCGTCGAATTCTTTGTAATATACGATTTTAGATTCTTAGGTACATTTTCCACAACTTTATTTGTAAATTTGCTTTTTTATCGTCTAAAATAATAGGATTATTAAGTTATTTTTGTTAAAAAATTAATCACTTGACCAAAAAGAGTTTAAAAGGGGCAATGGAGACCCCATTGATGAAACAATATTCGGCCATTAAGGCCAAATATCCTGATGCATTGCTGTTGTTCAGGGTTGGTGATTTTTATGAAACATTTGGCGATGATGCTATTAAAGCTTCAAACATTTTGGGTATTGTTCTTACCAGACGCGCCAATGGAGCAGCATCGTTTGTCGAATTAGCCGGATTCCCACATCATTCAATAGATACCTATCTCCCGAAATTAGTAAGAGCCGGACTCCGAGTTGCTATTTGCGATCAATTGGAGGATCCGAAATTAGCTAAAAAAATTGTAAAACGTGGCGTTACCGAGCTTGTTACTCCAGGCGTTTCGTTCAACGATAAGGTATTAAACCATAAAGAAAATAACTTCCTGGCCAGCATCCATCTTTCATTTAAAGAATCAGGTATTTCATTTCTCGACATATCAACCGGTGAATTTTACCTCACCCAAGGGACAAATGAATACTTGGATAAATTGATACAAAGCTTTAAACCCAGCGAAATAATTATTCAAAAAAATAAACGAAATCAATTTATCGAAGAGTTTGGGGAAAACTATTATTTGACAAGTTTTGATGACTGGGTATTTACTGAAGATTATGCCAGAGACCTGCTTCTGAAGCATTTCCAAACAAATACTTTAAAAGGTTTTGGGGTTGAGGATTTTAATATGGGGATAATTGCTGCCGGAGCATCTTTGCACTACCTTGCCGAAACGCAACATCACCAGTCGGCCAATATCCGAAAAATATCAAGAATTGAAGAAGACAAATATGTATGGTTAGATAAATTTACTATCCGCAACCTTGAACTTCTCCATTCGCCTAACGAAAATGCAGCTACACTTATTCAGGTGATTGATAAAACAATCTCACCCATGGGATCAAGGATGATGAGAAAATGGATTACCATGCCGCTAAAAATAAAAATGAGTATTGAAGAACGACTGAATGTTGTAGAATATCTCATTGACAATCCAGAGCTATCCGAGATTTTTAGAGAAAACATTAAGCTGATTGGCGATATCGAACGTTTAATTTCAAAAGTGGCTGTTGGAAGGGTAAACCCAAGAGAAGTAATACAACTTGTACGGGGGTTGCACGCTATTGAAAAAATAAAAGATGGATGCGCGGTAACTAATAATGATCCATTGAAAAAGATAGCTGACCAGCTCAACCCGTGCCATGTTATCCGAAACAAAACCGAAGCCGAGTTGGAAGCTGATCCGCCAGTATCTATTAATAAAGGACATGTGTTTCGCCAGGGAGTATCAGAGGAGCTGGACGAATTACGTGATTTGCTTTATTCGGGCAAGGAATATCTGGAAAAAATCAGGAAAACAGAAGCCGAACGAACAGGAATAGTCTCTTTAAAAATTGGCTTTAACAATGTCTTTGGCTATTACCTTGAAGTAACCAATGCTCATAAAGACAAAGTACCTCAAGAGTGGGAAAGAAGACAAACGCTTGTTAATTCCGAACGCTATATCACTCAGGAGTTGAAAGAGTATGAAGAGAAAATACTCGGCGCCGAAGAGAAAATACTTGAAATTGAAACACAGCTCTTCAACAACCTTGTTTTATCCTTAGCAGACTACACGGAACCTATTCAGCTCAACTCATTGTTAATTGCCAGGCTCGATTGTCTTCTCTCCTTTGCAACGGTAGCAATCAAGAATAACTATATAAAACCACAAATCAATGATTCTTTCATTATAGATATAAAAAACGGTCGGCATCCTGTTATCGAAAACCAAATGCCGCCTGGCGAAGCATATATTCCTAACAATGTCTATTTGGATAATAAAAAACAGCAGATCGTTATTATCACCGGTCCTAATATGTCCGGTAAGTCTGCACTGCTAAGGCAAACAGCATTAATAGTTCTTATGTCGCAGATGGGCTGTTTTGTACCGGCATCATCGGCATCTATTGGCTTGGTGGATAAAGTTTTTACCAGAGTAGGCGCTTCTGACAATATATCTTCAGGCGAGTCAACTTTTATGGTGGAGATGAACGAAACTGCAAGTATTTTAAATAATATATCCAATCGTAGTCTTATCCTTCTTGATGAAATAGGGAGAGGCACTTCCACTTATGACGGTATTTCAATAGCATGGGCTATTACAGCCTACCTTCATAATCATCCTGCCTTTCGGCCAAAAGTAATGTTTGCAACACATTATCATGAGCTTAACGAGATGGCAACCACCATGAAACGTATTAAAAACTATCATGTTTCGGTTAAAGAAATTAACAATAAGGTTATTTTTTTACGTAAGCTTTCTCCTGGTGGCACCGAACATAGTTTTGGTATTCATGTTGCAAAAATTGCCGGCATGCCGACTGAGGTGATTGAACATGCAGAAAAAATGTTGAAAGTTCTTGAAAAAAGCCACAGTCAAGATGAACTTAACAAAAAGTTAAACTTGCCACATACTGACAATGATTATCAACTTAGTTTCATACAGCTCGACGATCCTTTACTGCTGCAAATAAAAGATGAAATTATCAACATAAACATTGAAACACTTACTCCGGTAGAGGCCCTTATGAAGCTTAACCATATAAAAAATATGCTCATCAAAAAGTAATTGCTCTGGTTTTTTTCAGAGTAGCTCCCCAGTAAAAACCCTGTTATGCGAAAATTGAATGAATACAATCGCCCTGCAGTAAAAGTAGCCTTTTACTTTCTAATTTTTGGATTTTTTTGGATTCTTCTTTCCGATAAAGTATTGAACTATCTCGTTAGTGATTACAATGTAAGGGAACAAATGCAAACTTTCAAAGGATGGTTTTTTATTGTTATTACAGCGTTGGTAATTTATTTCATCGTCAGGACACAGATAAAAATGGTGGTCAAGCTGAAGAATCAGCTTAATGAGAGTGATTATCTTTATAAACAGATTGTTGGTCTTACACATGATGTAATTTGGACTTTGGACAAAAATGGTGTTATCACTTTCATAAATCAAGCAAGTAAGAGAGTTTACGGATTTTATCCCGAAGAGATGATTGGAAAAAAAATAAACTCTTTTACAAATCAAGATTCAAATGAAAAGAATAAAAAGCTTTATTTCGATTATCTGAAGCAAGGAATTACTTCAATAAAGCTTGAAACACAATTTACTAATCCAGTCGGTAAAACCATTTATCTTCAGGATAATGTTCACACTTTATTGGATGAACATGGCAACGTCAGTAAAATAATAGGGTCTTCAAAAGACATTACCAGCATAAAATTATCGGAAAAAAAACTAATAGAAACAAATCAACGACTTGAAATAGCTTTGTTAGGCGATAATTTGGGTTTGTGGGATTACGATCTTCAAACCAGGAAAATTTTAGTGAACAACACTTGGGAAAAGATCACAGGAATTGTTGAACCCGAAAAAATAATAGACTTTATAAAATATACAAATAATATTTACCCTGATGATACGTCTAAAGTAATGGCCTCTTTCGAAGAGATGCTCCAGAGCAATATTGAAACATTTGATGTAGAACATCGCTTTTTGTATCAAAATAAGGATTGGATATGGTTGCATTTAATTGGAATAGTTGCTAAGCGAAATGAAAATAACCAGCCCTGCAGAATTATTGGCACCATACAGAATATTACAACCAAAAAACAACTCGAGCTTGATCTCAATTATTGGTTAGAAGTTCATCGCAGCTTCATAAAATACGCAAACGAAGGTATTTTTTTATATGAGCTTGAAAAACCAGTAGTTCCAACTATGCCTGTTGAAGAACAAATAGATATTATTTTTAACCATGGATATATCAAAACTTGCAACGATTCTTTCGCAAATATGTATGGCTACGAACACTCGTCCGAAATGGAAGGATTTACCCTTAGCCGGTTGCAAGGTGGAGATAATTTTTTTTACAACAAAAATTTTCTTAAGAAGCTCATCAATTCCAATTACCGGGTAAGCAACGAGATTTCAATTGATAAAGACAGGTCGGGAAACCCACTTTACATATCTAATAACATTGTAGGCATTATTGTTAATGGTGAACTTGTCAGAATTTGGGGAAGCCAGTTTAACAATACTGACCAAATCCTTGCACAAAAAGAACTTGAAAAATCTGAACTTCGTTATCGGCTTTTATTTAAAACAAATCCCGTTCCGCTTATAATTTTCAGCCTTGATGACTTTAAACTGATTGATGCCAACAACTCTGCCGAGAAACTTTTTGGTTATACACATCACGAACTACTAAATACCGACATCAAGGAACTAAGACCAGAAATCGCTGATTATACTAATAAAGAGTTGCTACAAAAAGTAAAAGCTGAGCTATCCAAGATCACAGAAATGACTTTAGTAAAAAAAACAAAAATGAAAATGATAACTGAAGTTACCACAGAAATAATAGATGTTCAGGATAAGAATTATGTTATTGCCGCCATAAACGATATTACACTCTTACGAGAAACCGAAAAAATGGTTATTAGCTCACTTATTGAAGGCGAGGATCGCGAACGAACAAGAGTGGCCAAAGAAATACATGATAGCCTTGGGCAAAACCTGACGGCGGCAAGCCTTAACTTCAATGCTGTAAAACATCTTGTTGAAAACCTTAATGATAAAGAAAAAGAAAAATATAATTTGGGTTTTTCGTTTTTAAACATGGCTATTGAAGAGAGCCGTAATATAGCCTTGAACCTTATGCCAAAAGCTATAGAGGATTACGGCTTAATTCTTTCACTAAAATCGCTTTTCAACAAAGTGGAAATGTCAGGAGATATTAAAATTACCTTTTTTGAAAATTTCAAAACTGACTATCGCCTACCCAGAAATATTGAACTAAACCTATACCGAATCACACAGGAAGTACTGAACAATGTTTTAAAACATGCTAAGGCAAATACTATTTTTATTCAACTGTTACTTCACAAGAATGAGATAATATACACCTTTGAAGATGATGGGAAGGGATTTAATATTAAAAGCCCGACAAAAGAGTTTAAAGGGATGGGATTAGTTAGTATTAGTAATCGAGTGAAAGCATTATCAGGTAGTTTAGAGATTGACAGTACACCTAAAAAAGGAACAGCAATAACAATTCAAATACCATTGTAAATTATGAATAAAAACATAAAAGCCATTAAAGTACTTTTAGTTGACGATCATAAAATTGTTCGTGACGGTATTATTTCATTACTTCAAGGAGAGGAAAACATTCAAATTGTCGGACAAGCCGAAAATGGGTTAGAAGCTATTGATAAAATCGGTAAGCTTTCACCCGACCTTGTTCTACTCGATATTAACATGCCAATACTGAATGGTATTGAGTGTTCCCAACAAATCGGCAAAAAATTCCCCAAAGTGAAAATTTTAGTGCTCACTATGCTAAGCGAGCATGAGCATATAAAAAACATGTTGGCGAGCGGCGTATGTGGATACATTTTAAAAAATTCAGGCCGCAAAGAGCTAATCACAGCTATCAACACATTAATGAATGGCGAAAACTATTTCAGCGATGAAGTGAAAAACGTCATTATAAAGGAATTAATTAGAAAAAAAACTAATCAAGGAAAGATATCCGGCGAAATTATCCCTTTGACACCAAGAGAATTAGATGTACTTCGGTATATTATTGATGAGCATACAAATCAAGAAATAGCAGAAAAGCTCTTTATTAGCATCCGCACTGTAGATGCACATAGGCGCAATCTTCTTGAAAAAACAGGATCAAGAAATACAGCCGGTTTAGTAAAATTTGCCATAAAAAATAATCTCTTGAAAAATGAATAAGCTTTTTATATAACAAACTCTTTGATTTTATTGCAATCACCAACATTTTTTACTGACAAAACTTTAATAAATGAAATAATTTATGCGGGCGCTTCGGCCTATCTATTGGTAAATACAACTTCAGCAGAATTAAAAACCACTTTTCATGAAATTAAGAAAGGAACAACTTAAATCTCCAGCGAGATTAATTAATGATATTAACAAATCAAGGATGCATAGGTAAAAATACCTAAATTGAAAAATACGTTTTTTAACTGTAATTCATTTTGGAAAGCAACTCTATCTTTGCATCATTGATTTTGTATTTCACATTTCATAATCATAACAGTTCATTTTTTTATTTAAAAATGTAACGTTTTCCGAGTTTTAAGAGAGTAATTGGTTTTCATAATGAACAGGGTTTTTAGGTTAAAATGCATCGGGAAATTTACTGCCGAATAAAAGACATTGACTTTTTTTAACTTGCGAGTAATTATTTCATATGTTGTTTTTCGGTGGTTTTGTTTAAAATTAAATCATTCGAACAGAATGATGAAATTTTAATACCAAAATTGGTAATATCTGTTTTCCCGATAAGAAAAAGAGGCTGCTAACTTGTTTAGCGGCCTTTTTTTTATGAATAGCTCTGTTTTATTAGTTTTGCATTTGTTTTTCACTTCAAATTAATAGCAAAATGAAAATTAATTCTTTCTATGTAACACTTCTTTTGTGTTTTACACTCTTTTTTCAGTCCATAGATGCCCAAATAGAAACTGAAAAAAAGGGCTATGTTTTCACTGATGAAATCCGGTTAAATTGTACTCCTGTAAAAAATCAATATCGTTCCGGGACATGCTGGAGCTATGCTGGCATATCGTTTATTGAGTCGGAGTTATTGAAAAGTGGAAAGGGCGAATTCAACCTTTCCGAAGCATTTATTGTCCGTCAGTCGTATCTTGAAAAAGCCATTCAATATGTTCGTTGGCATGGTGAAAAAAATTTCGCGGCAGGTGGCGCCTCTCATGATGTGCTTCATATTATCAGCAAATATGGAATAGTTCCTGAAGAGGTTTATACAGGCCTTGTAACTGATGACGAAATGTTTGTCCATTCCGAAATGGATTTGATTTTTAAAAATTATGTTGACGCTGTTATACAGAATAAAAACCGTAAGCTTACTCCTGTCTGGCAAAAAGGATTTGAAAGCTTACTTGATACATATCTGGGCAGCTATCCGGAAAAATTTACATATAAAGGCAAAGAGTATTCTCCACGCTCTTTTGCTGATGCTTTAGGATTAAAACTCGATGATTTTATTGAGGTCGGTTCATATACTCATCATCCCTACTATCAGAAATTTATCATCGAAATTCCTGACAATTGGTTATTAGGCGAGATTTACAACGTAAAACTTGATGAGCTTTTGGAAATAATCAATACTTCGCTTGATAAAGGCCATACCCTTGCCTGGTCGGCAGATGTTAGCGAAAGGGGGTTTTCGTGGAAAAACGGATTAGCTATTATTCCTGATGAAACAAAGCCTGACTTAACAGGAACAGAAAAAGAACGATGGGAAGCGCTAACTAAAGAAGAGCGTGATAAGATGTTGTTTTCGTTCAATGAACCGATTAAAGAAAAATTGATAACTCAACAAACCAGACAATTAGGATTTGATAATTACACCACAACAGATGACCATCTTATGGAAATAATTGGTCGAGCAAAAGATCAGAACGGGAACACTTTTTACATTATCAAAAATTCATGGGGAACCGATGGCCATATCTATGATGGGTTCTTTTATGCATCAGAATCATACCTTCGTTACAAGACAATTTATGTAATGGTGAATAAAAACAGCATTCCATCAAAAATTGCAGACCTGTTAAAACTGTAAGAAGTTAAACCAATTGCATACCTTCTGTTAATTATGGTAAGATCTGGTATTTCAAAATCAATTGTGTCAATGTTTTTTTTCAAAGCTTTTTTTATTTTTGACTAATTATGCTTGTTGTTTGAAATATTTTAAGCTGAATTACCGTTTACAGGGCATCCATCATACATGTAAGCTTTAAATACTTACTCAGATTTAACAATGATTATATCTTTTTAAACTTTTATTAACTTTTAATAAATTAAAAATCAACACATTAATTATTTACTTTTATGCTTTTAAAAATTAAAAACCTAATTAGCATCCGGCTGGTTTTTTTGTTGATTGCAGCTATGATAACCGTTGGTTTTACCGGTTGTCAAAGTAAAAAGAAGCTTGCCAGACAGCAAGCCGCAAAAGAGCTTGCTGAGAAAATTGAAAAAGCCAAAAAAGACCTTTTAATGGTAATCAATGATCAAGGCGCAATGAGCATTTCGCAAAAAGAAAAAATTGTGGATGATGTTAAAGCATTAAACCTTAATAATGAAGAGGTAGATGCTTTAATTATCGAAGCAGAAAAAGCTATTGAGCGTCATAAAAAACTTGAAGCACAACGACTTGAAGAAGAGAGATTACGCAAAGAACGAGAAGCAGCAGAACAAAGAAAGATAGAGGAACAAAAATTTGATAAAATGGAGGATTATTTTGATGCTATCGCCAGTGCCTCTACTATTGATATTGCTAATATGCGGATCAACGATGCTTTAAAATTCTTTGCATCGCCAGAGGTCCCCGTATTAATTATTGTTTATCAGGATAATGAAATAACAGATTATGATCGTCCAACTACTATAAAACAATATTTAGAACATCTTAAAGATCAGAAAAAAAATATAAACAGAGTTCATAATATTGAGTACGACACTAAAGGAAAAATTGTTGAATTGGAACTCATTAAAAAGTAAAAAGAGATGAAAAATAAAGCATTAATCATACTATTTTTTTTGGTTATCAGTATTCCGGCTTTTGCCCAGGATAACGTCAGTCCTCAACGAAAAAATGCTATTGACAGCCTTGCTTTGGAAAAAGTAAGGGATTTAGGAAAATATATCAGCATTATTGGCGATAAAAAAACACCGTGGTCGGAGGCAAACAGGGTTATTGATAGAGCGCTCGAACTTTTTGCCGATGGCGCAATGATGGGGGTATCTACCCTTAACAGTAAAGAGATTAAATACTGGGGGATACGTACCTATCTTGAAAGACTTATGGCTCTTAATTATGATAAAGTAACTATTGAGTGGTACAATATTGAATATATCAGCGACCTTGAAAAGCAACCCGATGGCCGCTATGTAGGCGTGATAACCATTTATCAGCGATTTGAAGGAAGAGTAGGCGACAATCTGGTATATGTAGATACCACGAAAAAAGACATTACTGTCTATGTCGAGCGTAAAGAAACCCAGATTCGCGGACGCCTAATAGGCTTCTGGGATGTTCTTTTAGGCGACATCAGAGTCTCAGAAACTATGCCTTAAAAAAAGTCGAATAATTATTTATCGCCGCAATTCGTTTCTGATAAATCAACTTCGTTTTGCGGCGATTTTATTAATCAACATAGCTTTAAAATTAAATTGTGAATATAACAACCTGTTTACTATCACTTTAATCATTAAATCAATTCAAAAATGCGAAAAGTAAAAGTCGTTTTTTTTCTATTGGCTTTTGTGGTAATACAGGTATATGGCCAGGAGCCTGGTGTTCTTTTATCAAGAAGTGGTATTTCTGCCGCCGATGAAGTTTCATTTTATGCTGAAACCAAGCAGGTAAATCAATTTATCCGACGCTTTAACGGAGAGGAAGATGTAAGAGGAGTTAAGTTAGCAACAAACGATCCTACATATCATTCATCCGATTTACGCAAAAAATACCTCAACATGTTATTCGACCATTCAAATAGCGATATTCCTGAGTTGTTGAAAAATGCTTTTGTAAATGATATGGTTGTTGACAGAGATCCAAAATTTCTGGATTTTCATGGGGGCGACTGGTTTAGTGAAATAGAAGTGCTTTTTCAGAGAGGAAACGAAATGGTAATATTCACCCTGTTTATGAAACTTGTTAAAGAGAACCTTGGGTCGAAATGGATAATAAATGATGTTTATTCCCCGCCTTACGAAAATCTTTATAAACCTAATGGGACATCGACTTCACGTTTTTTACACCCCTTAAGCCACGAGTTGGATTTCATGAATCTGGATAAGGTATTCGATTCCCAAGAGTACATTGGAGATTATTTCTTTCAAGGGTTCCAAGTTGATAAACTCTCAATATTTCTTTATGAAATCAGAACCAATAAGTTGCGTTTTAAACAAGTTACTAACGTCAAATTTCATTTTTTTCAATTGAAAAATTGGTACATGGAAATCAGTGAGTTTAATCGCCCTGGGTTAAACAAAGGATGGCTTATTTCCAATTTGATAAGGCTGGAGGATGGACAAAAAGATAGAATCATAGATTTTATCCATCATCGCGAGTAATTTTTTTAAAATTTTTTAATCAGATCAATAAGAGTTAATTTGAAAAATGATCACAAAATTCAAACCCTCACTTTTACTTTTGATTTTTCTTTGGTCCATTTTACCAACAATGGCACAGAGGGAGATTAGCGAGCAATCCCTTTCGGCAGAAGCCCTTGAACGATATAAGGAAGATGTTGCACGGATGATTTCGTTTCTGCAATTTACCTTTAATACTTTAGGAGATGCTGACGTTCCCGTAAAAGAAAAAGACATCATAATAAATCAGAGTTGGGATAAGATGTTTAAAAACCAAAGAGTACAAATAGAGGACGATTTAGATGAAAATCGGGAAACGCCAATTAACAAAGATGTTCAAGCCTATCTGAAAGATATTGATTTCTTTTTCAATGAAGTTGCCTTCACATTCACTATCCAAAGTATTGAACATTTTATCAATGAATCTGGTCAGCATTATTTTCTAGTTACTTTTAATCGTAACTTAAAGGGAACATTGCTAAATGGAAATAAAATAGATTCAAACAAATTGAGATTTGCTGAGATAAACCTCGACGACAGCAATAAGGATTTGAAAATAGTAAGTATCTATACTACTAAACTCAACGAAAAAGAGGAGCTGCGTCGTTGGTGGAGTGAACTGCCTGTTAGTTGGCGAATTGTTCTTGGTGAGCATTTAGTTGTAAAAGATACTTTGAAAATGAAGCATATACTCTGGTACAACGATAGCGTAGCAGGTGTGAACATGCTTATTCAACGGCGTATTAACCAAGGATCATTTACTTTAAACACTTTCGATACCTTAAAAATTGCACTTTCAGATAACGGTATAATATCTGCGGGCTTGCTTGACAAACAAATTCAGAAAATAATAGAGTTTGATACCATCAATATTGCAAGCAATAAAAAGATCTATTCGCTTGAGCCTTTGACCAAATTAACACAGATCAAGTATTTAAATTTCAGTAATACCGCCATTATTAACCTTATGCCGGTACGTAATCTATCTTATCTCGAAACAATGGATGGGGCGAATACTTTGGTTGATGATCTGGATGTAATACGTTATCTTAACAAACTAAAGGAATTAAATCTGGCCAACACAAAAATTAAAAATTTGGAGCCATTGTCAAATTTTGCAAGTTTGCAAAGACTTAATATTGCAAACACTCAGGTTTTTGATCTGCAACCGATTGCACTGTTAAATAATTTGACCGATCTTAACTTTTCGGGAACTAAAATCAGTTCATTACAAAGCATATCATCCTTAACATCATTGGATAGGCTTGATTTTTCAGCGACAAAAGTTACGGATATCAGCCTATTAAAGGACTTGAAGAGTATTGTTTTTTTAAAATTCGAAAACACTTCGGTAAGTGATCTTTCGCCATTGGGTTATCTCAAGGATTTAAATCTACTATTTATAGATCATACACCGGTGTCAGATTTAACACCATTGAATGCATTGCCAAATCTCACCAAAGTCTATTGTGATCAAACTCAAATCACACGTATTGAAGCAGTGAACTTCATGGAACAGAATCCTGGAGTATTAGTCGTTTACGAAACTTATGAATTGATCAAGTGGTGGAATGATTTGCCGGCAGAATGGAAAAAGATTTTTTCTGATAAAGTTGCCAATGTTACAAACCCTACAAAAGATGAATTACATGATGTAACAAGGTTGAAAATTCTCAATATTGCCAACAACAAAGATATCACTTCGCTACAACCGTTGACCAACCTTACAATGCTCGATCAGCTTTATTGTCAGGGCAGCGGTATTAATGATTTAAGACCGTTAATGCAACTTACTGAACTAAAAGATTTGAATTTATCATCTACAAAAGTCGCCGACCTTACACCGCTTAAAAACAGTAAAAAATTAAACCGTTTATTATTTGACAACACTGATGTATCATCGGTTTTACCATTGATGGAGCTTACTGAACTACGAACTTTATATTGTGACAATTCGCCGGTAATTGAGGATGAAATTGTTGAATTCCTTTTAAAGCATCCTGATTGTCAGGTTATCTACCGAACTGAAGAGTTATTATCATGGTGGGATGGTTTGCCTGAAATATGGAAACTTATTGCTGCGGATCATATTACTTACAGCACTCAACCCAACCGTGAACAGCTTCATGAATTAACTAACCTTAGGAAGCTCGATCTTGATGCAAACAAGGATATTTCCAATCGCCTGCTTGAAATCACAAACCTTGATCCTTTGAAAAATATGATTTTATTAGAAAGCCTGATCTTTTCAAACACAAGGGTAACCTCATTAAGCCCACTAAGTGGAATGAGCAGGCTTAAATCTTTAGTTTGCACTAATAACCCTGTAGAATCGCTTCAGCCGTTAAGTAATTTATTAAGTCTTGAATTTCTCGATATTCAAAATACACTTGTCAAGCAATTAGCGCTAATAGGACCTCTGCGCAATTTAAAAAAGCTCAATTGTTCAGGCACACAGATTAAAAATTTGAAAGGCGTTGAGTTTCTCGAAAATCTTGAACAAATTGACTGTTTTAATACAAAAGTAAAAAACCTAAAGCCGCTACAGAATCTATCCAAACTCCGACTGATAAGATGTTATAATTCAAACCTTTCTGCAAGGGCTGTGGCGAAATTTAAAGCTTTACGTCCAGAAGTAGAGATCGTTTTTTATTAGCCGCTAATACCTCGCCTCTTTATCGTTTTAATTGGAAGTTCACTCCAGCAACTCTTGGAATAGATCATCAGTTCTGTAAATCCGATTTCTTTCAAAATTTCAAGAGTCTGAGGATAAAATCCAGATAATTCCTCTGGCCTATGTGCATCAGAACTTATGGTAATCGGGATTTTCAATTTATGTATTTTTATTAATGCCTTAATGCCTGGGAACAACTCATCAGAACGTCCTTTATAAATACCGCGTGTATTTACTTCAACTATTGTTTCTGTCTCTTTGATAAGCTGCAAAGTATCATCAAGCTGGGCTTCATACCACGATTCATCTTCGTGAAAATACCTGTTTTTGTTATGCATTTTTATTTTATCAAGATGTGCAACAATATCAGGTTTCTGCGAAGAAATCATTTCTCTTACCTGTATCCAATATGTTGTGATTGCCTTTTGAAAATCTTTACCAAACAGAAGTTTCAGTCCCTTGTCATAAGTCTCTTGCCTCGGCCCATCAATGAACCAGATATCATCATGATCTTTTATATTTATAAGATGCACACCACCGATGACATATTCAAGTCCGGCAATAGTTTTAAAATGATTAAAAGGCTTTGTAACTCCAGGAATAAAATCTATTTCAAGGCCAAGATGAATATTGATCTTATCCTGATATGCTAATTTTAATGCTCGAATCTCATCGGCATACACCACAAGCTCTTCATCATTTTTAATTGCAAAAGAGTTTTCGAATGGCAAGGGAGAATGACTAGAAAAGCCCAAGTCAGTAAATCCTTGTCGGATTGCCTCCTCAACATAAATTACTGGAGCAAAATAGCCATCGCAATAATGGTTATGGGTATGAAAATTAAAAAGAGCCATTTATCAATCATTTGACGGTTTAACATTAACTACTTTGTAAACTTTATCCATCCGGCGGACAATACTTTTTGTTGCTAATGAACAAGACTCTCCTTTATTTGCTTTTAAAACTGATTGATCATCTACTCTTATTTCAGTTACTGTATCTTCCAACACCCCTGTTGTTGGTCCTTCAATCTGAATTTCATCATCTATCTGCAAATCATGGGTTTCTAACTTTATCTCTGCAACTCCTATTTTACTGAAATAATTCATCACCTTTCCAATATAAATCTTTCTTTTTGTAGCCAACGAGCCATAGCCGTGCGTCCATTCACCTAATTTTTTACCGAGATAATATCCATCCCAAAAACCGCGATTGTAAACAGTTTCCAGTTGCTCTTCCCATTTTGCAATATTTTCGGCATTATAAGTTCCATTAAAGTATGCATTTACAGCTTCGCGATAACACCTGCTTACCACTTTCACGTAATCTGCTGAACGACCGCGACCTTCAATTTTAAAAACTCTTACTCCTGCTTTTATGATATGATCAAGAAAGTGTATTGTTTTCAGATCTTTAGGAGACATTATGTACTCATTATCAATTTCAAGCTCCACCTCATTGTCGTAGTCGGCAACTTTATATCTGCGTCTGCATGGCTGTAGGCAAGCGCCACGATTTGCCGATGAATTTAAAGTATCGAGGCTGAGATAACACTTACCTGATACCGCCATACAAAGGGCTCCATGAACAAAAATCTCAATCTGAACTAAATTACGAGAGGGGCCTGTAATCTGTTCTTCACGGATTCTTTTAGTTATTGCTGCAACATCCTTCAAAGTTAATTCTCGAGCAGTTACAATAACGTCGGCATAATTTGCCCAGAATTTTACTGCTTCTATGTTAGTAATATTGGTTTGTGTGGACATGTGAACCTCAACACCCTGTGAGTGTGCATATAGTATAACTGACGGATCGGAGGCAATAATGGCTGATATGTTATTCTCCTTAGCCGAGTTTATTATTTGTTTTATTTCGGCGAGCTCTTTATCATATACGATTGTATTTAGAGTAATGTAGCTTTTTAGACCATTTTGATGACATATAGAAGAAATTTTTGCCAGATCGTCAAGAGTAAAATTTTGTGACGACCGTGATCTCATGTTGAGCTTTCCTATTCCAAAATATACAGAGTTGGCTCCCCCCTGAATAGCCGCCATTAACGATTCGTACGAACCGACCGGCGCCATAATTTCAATCTCTTTTGCTGTCATAGATATTAAAATATTAGTCAAAAATAACTCGAATTAATCAATATCAAGCCCTTTTAAGCTGAATATCGGATTTAACAAAACCAATCCCGGCTTAATAAATTTTCCGGGTAACTTTTATAATGCTGATTATAAACACCAAAGCTGAGATTAAGGCGCTAACCTGCTTATACTCCAATGTCTATCAGGTTCTAATTCATAAACCAATCTTTAGGAAAAAAATATTCAAGAAAGAGGTAGTTGAATAAAGAGTACACATCCAGTTATTTTTGCCAATCAAAATTTTTAACCTTTGTTTCATAATAATTTAGCCCCTCGATAGTTGCAACGCTTCTTACAAAATTATCGAACATTACTTCGAATAATACTGCAAAGCTAAACTGATTAGGTGGAAAGATAGTTTCGTTGTGGATATCTATCAATCTGCTGAGGTAAAGCCGTGCAACCAATTCGATGCTTAAATCTTGTCGGTACATGTTTTGTTTGATACCTTTTTGAAGGTTAATTTTTATTTTTTCGAAAATAAAATCGAGCCTTTTTTGAAAATGATCTTGATAAATATCAGCAAAACGTTGTTTTAATGATCTGGAGACTGCTGGCGTAACATCGTAATAGCGGCTTGCAATTTCATGACTAACAATCATTAAAATATCTATCGCATTCATCTCATCAAAATTGTATTCATCAAAGATGGCGATAAAACTGTTTCGCTCAAACTCTAAAACTTTCGATACAAGGTCTTTTTCGTCTTTAATATAAATCATAAGCTCCTCGCTATTTATCGAAAGACGATTACTGATACTCTTTAAAGAAATATTTTCAACCCCCTCTTCTACGGCAATTTTACGAATGTCAGATAGGATGAATCGTAAACGTTCGTTCATATTTTTTTATCTGAATAAAACCGATTTATAATTTCACACAAATAGGGGCAAAAAGTATTTATTAGTAACAGTTTTATTATCAATTATTTATCGTTCAATTATCATTTTCCTTACCTGGTTTACCATATTTCCTGACAAAGAAAAATAATAGATTCCCGGACTTAGCAAATATTTACGTGAATCGAAATGAACAGTATATTTTCCAGGTAAACGATATTCATTATCAATAAGTTTAACAATTTCTCTACTATAAAGGTCGGATATTTTAAGTGTAATTTCCGATGATTGTTTTAATGTAAATGAAAAGCTTGTATTGCCATAAAAAGGATTAGGTGAATTCTGTTCGAGGGCAAATGGAAAAGCAGGTAAATCATACTCTTCTTCACCCAAAAAAACATCATCAATAATAGCAGTCCAAATGCTTAATTGATTATTATGCATCCTTGTCCAAATTGGTCTGATTACATTATCATGAGCAGAAATATTATTATAGTCACCAAAAAATATCCATGAGCTGGGTAGAAATGGCTCTTCACTAATCTTGTAATTAAAAAATGTCTCTCCGCCGTCTCTCGATATTGCGCCATAAACATCAGTATGATTATCGTTATGATTTCGACGGTCGTAAAACACAAAATGCAGATCGCCGGTTATTTGATCTACAGTCATCCATGTAAAAAATTGTTGTTTGCCGGGCGGATCATCATTTACACGTTTTCTCTCAGACCATGTTTCACCCCCATCGGTTGATTTTACAAGCCAAACGTCGGTGTCGTCTATGCCATTACGCTGATCCGACCAATTAATATAGATCGTTCCGTGATTTGGGCCGCCACTTACATCGCACACAGTAACCGGCATTCCATTACAACGGTATATTCCAGGAATGTCAAAAGCCCAACCTCCCGGAAAATCAGATACAAAGATGTCATTATCCAACCATGTCTCACCCTCATCATACGATTTATCGAAAACAATACCAAGCGGACCTGCCCAAGATACATAAATCTCTCCGTTAGGCCCTACAGTTGGTACGGCACCCTCTACGGTATTGCCACTGTCAATACAATCACCATCAACTTCGTTAATTCTTTTTGCCGGCGACCATGTCGCACCGCTATCCGTTGATTTAGAAAACATTATGTTAGTACGATGATTAGGGTTGGAACTTCCATAATCGTCAAACTGCGTCCAGGTTACGTAAATATTCCCATTGTTTCGATCAATAGTACCCCACTCTTTATCTTGTGCTTTTGTTCCATTAAGCCCCATGTATGTACCATCGTTCCAAGTTACTCCGCCGTTAGTTGATTTCTGGCAAACGATACGATCAATCCAGTTTCCCGACGCTGGATTAGATAAATGGAAAAAATAATAATTCCCTTCGTTATCCACCAAAGTTACCGGGTCGCCCCACACGCCATGGTTAACCGATGTCAATATGCCATTTTGCCAAGTATATCCTCCATCGTTGCTATAAAAATAAATATTCAAATTCGACCCCCCAATAATACGTTGAGTATTGTTAGGATCAATAGCAATGGTCGGTTCATTAGGAGAATTAGTATCAACTATTTTGATGTTTTGGTGTTGAGCAATAGCATTAATGCTAAAGAAGAAGAAGAAGAGGACCAGATGTAAATAACTTTTTTTCATAAAAAATATGATTAATGTTAAACAGCAAAAATAATACTATTAAAATATCTGTCTTTTGATAACCAACTCTTAAAACATTAAATTTATAAAGATATTGAGTAATAAAATCACAAAAAAATGTTGTTATAAAATGCTTTTTAGCCGGATAGGTAAGTAATATTTTCTAATTTTGCCACATAATTCTTTGCGGGATGTAGCGCAGCCCGGCTAGCGCGCCACGTTCGGGACGTGGAGGCCGCGAGTTCGAATCTCGCCATCCCGACAGTAATAGAGGCTGTTTCATTGTTTTTGAAACAGCTTTTTTTTTAGGCAATATTCTATTCGTAATCCATAATGTAAAGGGAGTTAGCTTAAGGTTAAGTTTTGTAATAACAATTGTAGATAGAACATGGTGTGTATTTAAACTGTTGAGAGTAAGCCAACAAAAGGCTCTAAATTCACCATTTTTCTACCATTCCACGGAAAATCAAAAAACAAATAATTAAGCAGTTTATTTTCAATTAGGAAAAAGCAGTTACTTTTGCCACCTGAAATATTAATCCAAAACTTTGATTTTCATGAACAATGCATCACAAAAAGTAAAGGTGCTATTAGCTGAAGATAACAAAAACCTTGGTAGCGTTTTAAAATCATATTTAAATATAAAAGGATATGAAACAACCCTTTGCGCAAATGGAGAGGAGGCATTAATTACCTTCAAAAAAGGATATTTCGGATTCTGCATCATTGACGTAATGATGCCTATAAAAGATGGATTTACATTAGCAAAGGAAATTAGAGAGATAGATAAAACAATCCCAATTCTTTTTTTAACGGCCAAATCTATGCAAGAAGACAAGCTTAAAGGATTTTCTGTAGGAGCTGACGACTACCTAATCAAACCCTTTAGCATGGAAGAACTTTTAGCTAGAATGACTGCTATCTTGCGACGTGCAAGGGAACGGAGAGGCGGAGAAATAGGAAATAATATTTTTAAAATCGGAGAATATATTTTTGATTTTAATAGACAGATGCTAACTTACAAGGATACAGATTTTAAGCTGACATCGAAAGAGTCTTCTTTACTGCGACTGCTTTCACTAAATCTTAACCATGTACTTGAAAGAAGTTATGCTTTAAAAGAAATCTGGAACGACGATAGTTATTTCAATGCGCGCAGTATGGACGTGTATATTACAAGACTCAGAAAATTCCTACAGCAAGATGAAAATGTTGAGCTAATTAATGTTCACGGGGTTGGGTTTAAACTTATTTCCAATATTCAGTAATTAATTTCATCACGCTCACTTTTATTTCCTGATAGTATAATATTGTTTTAAACAAATGCCTATTAGTATTGGCATTAAAGATGTTCACAGCAGATAACTTGACTAACAAAACGGCGACATTTTTAATCTACACATCTGTTAGTTTTAGTTTTTAGGATTTGTTACAACCTTTTTAAAAGTTTATGATCCTTTTCAATGTAATGTATGAAAAATTTAAAAAAATGTTTCTGTGAGGACAAAATGGTTATATTTGCCGCCCATATTTATATTTTGATACGGTACCATGGCCGAGTGGTTAGGCAACGGTCTGCAAAACCGTGTACAGCGGTTCGACTCCGCTTGGTACCTCTACTTTAAAACCCGATGAAGATTACCACTTCATCGGGTTTTTTCTTTCAATATGTTACAATAATTCTAGATTAGAAGTACTTATCTATTGATAAATTCGGGATAAAACTATAGAATTAACGACAATGAATTTGGATAATCATTATCATATTCTATTGTTCGTCAGGAAATTTTGAGGGTCTTGAGAAATTAGGATTATTTAAAAAATCATCGTCTCTAAGTGTTTTTATAAAAGCCATCAGGTCGGTCTTTTCAGATGGTGTAAGCTGTGTTCCACCATTAGCAACATGGTGCATCAAGGGATTGATGTAAGGGGAGTTTTTTACTTGATGGGAATAAAACTCAATAACCTCTTCTAATGAAGAAAAACGCCCGTCGTGCATATACGGCCCTGTCAGTTCAACGTTACGTAGAGTTGGAGCTTTGTAAGCGCCTATGTCAACAGGATTATTGGTAATGCTATAACGATCATAAAGATCATCAAATTCATCATCTTTACCATTATTATAGAAAAGATTGGTTGTGAAAAGAGGATTACCTCCGCCACCATGACAATGGAAGCAGTCGGCTCCCTCCTCAGTCGTAAACAGTACAAACCCACGCAACTCCTCCGCTGTCAGTTGGTATTCACCACGCAGATAATGGTCAAATTTGGAATTGGCCGAAACTAATGTGCGTACAAATTGAGCAATTGCCTTCGAAATACGTTCCATTGTAATTTCCTTACTTCCAAAAGCTTTAAAAAAAAGATCAGGATAACCGGTAATACTGCTGATCAATTGTTTTGTCCTCGTAGTATCTCCTGCAATTTCATCTTCTGCTATCACAGCCATCCAGACTATATCCTCAAGGTTACGTGCATGTATATCTGGATTATATTTTGATATGCCTCCATTCCAAAGGTATCCATTACTATTCCACACTAAGTTTATCAGGGATAACATAACGTGATGAGTATATTTTCCTGTTAGTCCAAACGTAAATCCCCCACTGAAATGGTGATGATCAGCGCCACACTCAAAGGCTCTATTCTGAATATGGCAAGTAGCGCAACTCATCATCGAGTCTGGATGCGTCCGCCCCGAAAGACGACCATCATAAAAAAGATAACGACCCAATTCCACCCCCTCAACTGTCATAGGATTATCAACAGGTATATTTAGTAGCGTAGGGAATCCATAGGGGATTTCAATTTCATAGGGAGTTGGGTTGAATAGCTGATCGGTTTTATTTTTGGAGCAAGTTGCAAACAAGAAAAAAAACATTGTTGTAAGAAGCATAATACCGACAAAGAATCTGCCTGAATTAAAAATAACTTGCATTATTATTTTTAGCCGCTTCATTAGTAG
>JAAYWF010000162.1 GCA_012516825.1 Lentimicrobium sp.
ACTAAATTTGGATTCACTCTTAAGCGAAATCCCGGAACTTCCCCAAGAATCGGTATAACTATGAATTTGGGCATTAGCGCCAAAAAACGAAAATAC
The DNA here is from genome assembly GCA_012516825.1 of Lentimicrobium sp. GTDB lineage: Bacteria > Bacteroidota > Bacteroidia > Bacteroidales > 4484-276 > RZYY01. The sequence goes on from JAAYWF010000162.1 coordinate 97, forward strand.
TAAAGCAATAAGCATTACAAAACTAAATTGCTTTTTAAAGTTTAAAAAAAATCTCATTATCCTATTTTCTTAAATAATAATAAAAGTTTACAATTCAAGATTCTGAATTTGTCAATATTTTCGGGGTGTAAAAGTAAACCAAATTTTATTATGGTTTTAGATAATGTAACCTACCATCGCATCAAGCAAATAAAACAAAGAGCGCCTCTTAACCAGAAGCCTGAATTACTTTCCCTGCCACCTTACAGCTCCTACCTCATTGAAGTTGAACGATTGTGGTAATATTATGAGAAATAAAATAACTCGTAGCCGGTATATAGATCACTGAAAAACCGATCAGCTAAATTTTTAAAAAAATATGCCAAATTGAAATAATAATCTTGTTTTTCTGCAATCTTTAAAAAATAAGGCAATCAAAGATTATGTTTTTTTCAACAATTTAGTTTTTTATGGAAAAACAATATTTCCTGAAACAGACATTTTTACAAAATATGCCTTACCTGGTTGCAAATGACTTATAGAATTTATGCTGTATATGGGCCAGAAAATATCTGTTCCGGCAACCTCTTTTACTAAAATCAGGTGGTTATAAACATCGTTAAACAAATCGGCAACTGCTACTGGTTCAGCGCTGATTACTGGGATCAAATTCCAACCCTCAGATAAAAAGAGCGTTTTATCTTCCTCATAATATCCTATTACTGTTAATGTAACATCTTCAACAACCTTTATCTGATAAGCCGACTGGCTATCCCATGTTTCGATAGTATTAATATTTCCAGCAGGATAGTAAAATCCGGTCATGTTTTGAATAACAATTAGCTCGGGAAAAATCTCATCAAGCATCTCTTCTATATTGTTATTTTCAGGCATCACAAAGCTTGAAAGCCCGCTCCACCCTTTTTGAATAGCAATGTTATGCGATTCGGGGCACGGATTACAAAGTCCAAAACAAACAAGGTCGAGTGTTATGCCCCCTTCCGGCACAGTCATATAACGTTTCATACCACCAAAGCCATCGTCAACACCACAGTCTTCTGGAACATTTTCCAATCCAGATTCAAATGAATTACCATTGATAAAACGATAGGTCTGATATGAAAGCTCTGGCAGCAAAACTTCTGTGCTATAAACACCATTGCCGAGATTTGTCATTGGTGTAGCAGCAGGGTTCCAACCCTGAAAATCACCGGTGAGATGTACTCCGTCAGGCGAAACTTCCTCTTTGGACATATCTACTTTAAAAACGACCGGAACAAAGGTTGGGCAAACGTCGCAGCCAGAAAAGCAAACAAGATCCAACTCTACTCCACCCTCCGGAACCGTTAAAAACCTATTTCCATCTATACTACTACACTCAGCAGGAATAATTTCTGCACCTTCCCAGTCAATTCCATTAATAAACTTATATTCGTAATAATATCCTGCTAACAAGTAAGTTGTATAGTAAAAAATCTTATTTCCCTGAGGGATCATCTCTGTATCAATAGTTGACCAGCCCTGGAAACTACCAGCAATATGAACGCCATCAGGTGAAATTTCTTCATTAGAAAGATCCACTTTAAAAACAACTTCTACCTCCATTGGAACGATACAGGTCTCACACGCTCCAAAACAAACTACGTCCAAAATAACATCTTCTTCAGGGACAATAAAAAACCGATTAAATCCACCGAAGGTGTCGTCCACGCCACATTCCTGAGGGACTGATTCAGCGAAATCAAATGAATTGCCGTTTATGTATTTAAACTCTATATATTGATCAGCAGAAAACATGAGGGTGATTTCAAAAATATTGTTTCCTATATCAGTCATTGGCGTTGTTTCTGCATTCCAGCCTTGAAAAGAACCTGCAATGTGTATTCCATCTTCAGATATCTCTTCATTCGACAGGTCAACCTTAAAAGTAACAAAAACCGGAATACATGGGGTACATTTTCCAAAACATACTTCTGGCAATGTTACATCATATCCGGGCACTGTAGTAGTTCTCCAGTAACCGGTAAATGGATTTCCAATCCGGCAAGCCTCTGGTATCTGTTCGTAGTTAGATACTTTAATTCCATTAGAGAATTTATAATTAACAATCTGATTTTCTTCAAACGGCAGGGTTACAGTAAAAATATTATTACCAATATGCTCTAATTCGTTAAGCGAAGGATTTCCATTTTGAACAACTAAATATACTCCTTCCGGCGAAACATTTTGCTCCGACATATCAACCTGGAAAGTTACCTGAGGTAGAACCGGTTCCGGACATTCTTCGCAGGCCCCATAACAAACCGCTTCGAGCGTAACATCTGTTTGCGGTACTATAAAATAACGGTTGGCTCCATTTGCACACTCTTCCGGTACCCATTCCGAACCCTCCCAAGTAGCGCCGTTTATAAACTTATATTCCTGATAAGTACCTGAATTAAGGGTTGTTGTATAAGTAAAAATGCCATTACCCGTTGAGGTCATAAGAGTTGCACCAGGGTCCCAGCCCTGAAAACCGCCTGCAATATGAACTCCTTCGGGCGATACATTTTCCAGGCTCATATCTACCTGAAAAGTTACATTCACAGGTACCGGTGGAGGACCGCAGGGATAACAGCTCCCAAAACAAACTGCATCGAGAGTAGTGGATACAGAGGGTATTACAATAAAACGATTACCGTTTTGTGAACATGTACCCGGCACAGTTTCCCAACCATTGGCTCCATTTTTAAACTTATACTGATGATAATCGCCTGATCCAAGTGGTAATGTCAATTTATAAATGTCGTTTCCTAACAAAACCATTGGATTATTATTAGTCCATCCGTTAAATGTTCCAGCAAGAAAAACTCCATCAGGCGCCACATTTTGCTGTGACATATCAACCTGAAAAGTGATGAATACCTGTGGTGGATTACATACATTACAACTACTAAAACAGACTACTGGTAATGTTACATCAAACTCGGGAACAAAGTAAAACCTGTTGTTGTCAGGAAGTAATGTACAAGGCCCTGAAAAGTTTTCCCACACATCTCCATTCAGAAATTTATACTCAATATTGGTTCCTGCCGGTATTTCCAAAACAATTGTATATACATTACCAATTATTGGCTCAACTAAAGGATCACTTGTTGCATTCCAGCCATTAAAAGTTCCGGCAATAAAGACCCCATTGGGCGATACTGTTTCATTCGACATATCTACTCTGAAAGTAACCTCAACAGCCTGAAGCTTTATTAAATAAAACAATAAAAAAAGAATTAGTAAAGATTTTCTTAAAAATTTCATAGCAAAAAGACTTGAATTTTAACTATAGTTACTTAACAATAAATTTTCTGACTATTGACTCGCCCATCATATCCTCAAGTTTAATAAAATACAACCCTGGCTTGAGTTTGGAAATGTCCGTTTTATGACCATTGACAATTTCTTTTTGTACCGTTTTACCATCTACTGAATAAATAGTAATATGCAGCCACTCGCCACTGTATGATAAATAAAGCTGCGATTTGACCGGATTTGGGTAAATATCGTATTTAATTTTTCCGACATTTTGATGAATTACTACCGGTGGACACTCTACACAAGACCCAAAACAGAATGCTGTAAGGGTTATATCTTCATCAGGTACAATAAAATAACGATTATTATTGGCAGCACACTCGGCTGGTACAGTTTCATCCATACCCCACTCATTCCCATTAATAAATTTATATTCAACATACAAACCAGAAATCAAGGTAGTTGTATATCTATAAACATTATTTGTATCATGATACATTTGTGTGGAACCCGGATTCCATCCTTGAAAACTTCCTGCGATGTGCACACCATACTCTGAAACTGTTTGCTGTGTCATATCTACCCGAAAAGTAACCTCAACTTCAATAGGCGGAGCTCCACATGGATCGCAAGAGCTAAAACAAACCTCATCAAGAATAAGGTTTTGGGCCGGTACAGTAAGGTAACGATTTCCGTTTAGTGCACATTCAAACGGAACAATCTCTGCTCCATTGAATGTGTTACCATTAATAAATTTATACTCATAAGTGTTTCCTTCAGTTAACTCGATTGTTATTTCGTATAAATTCTCCCCTACTGCTTGCATTGGAGTTGAGCCCGGATCCCAACCCTGAAAAGAACCTGCAATATGAACGCCATCAGGCGAGATAACTTCATAACTTAGATCAACTCTAAAAGTTATGCCATGCAATGGAGGTGGTGGAACACACGGATCGCAACTGCTAAAACAAACTTCTGATAGAGTAAAGTTTTCATCGGGAACTGTAAAATATCTGCTATATCCTCCAAAGCCATCGTCAACACCGCACTCTTGCGGAACTGATTCAGCGCCGTCAAAGTTATTCCCATTGATGTATTTAAATTCGATATAAGTTCCACTAAGTAAGGATAAAGTAACCTGCCAAATTTTATCAGCAACATTTGTCATTGGAGTTTCAGAAGGGTTCCACCCTTGAAATGAGCCAGCCAGATGAACACCATCAGGTGATATTTCTTCATTTGCCATATCCACAGTAAAAGTTACTTCAACCGGTATCGGAGGAATGCCACAAGGACCGCATTCGCCAAAACATACTACATCAAGAAGCGTGTCAGCCTGAGGTACGACAATCCACCTGTTATTATTAACCCCACAAGGCTCGGGAACAGCTTCATCCATACCCCAGTTGTTCCCATTTATAAATTTGTACTCCTGATAAGTGCCTGAGAACAGGGTTGTTGTATATGAATAGATGTTATTTCCTTGGGCAATCATCAAAGTTGCTCCCGGATCCCAGCCTTGAAATCCACCAGCAATATGAACTCCGTCGGGCGAAACCGTTTCGTTACTCATATCCACTCGAAATGTTACCTCGACGGGTATGGGCGGCGGGCCACACGGCGAACAACTCCCAAAACAAAAAGCATCTAATGTGGTAGATACTGCCGGCACGACAAGGTAACGATTCTGATTCTGAGCACAAGCAGCAGGAACAGACTCCCACGAAGGACCATTTAAAAACTTAAACTGATGATAATCGCCTGCACCCAATGAAATAGTTAATGCATAAACATCATTACCTATTAAGTTCATAGGATTTACAGTCGTATTCCAACCATTAAAAGTACCAGCTAAGAAGATTCCTTGCGGAGAGATGTTTTGTTGCGACATGTCAACCTGAAAAGTAATAGATACCTGCGGTGGATTACATACATTACAACTGCCAAAACAAACAGCCGGCAATACCGTAGAGGTAGAAGGAACTTCGTAAAAACGATTATTGTTAGGACCTGTAACACAAGGACCGGAAACCGCCTCTTCCATCCCCCAGGCATTGCCATTAATAAATTTATACTCTGCAACAAATCCGGGATCTAAAGAAAATGTTACTTCGTAAACAGAATTTCCGACATCAATCATTTCGGTGCCAGAAGGATTCCATCCCTGAAAATTTCCGGCAACGTGAACACCTAACGGAGAAACAGATTGTTGGGACATATCTACTCGAAAAGTGATATCTACTGCTGTTACTTCCTCCGATTCAAAATTTTGCACAATTAAATGCTTACTCTCGGCCAAAGCTTCTTCTATATCATCTTCACTAATCGAAATAGCAAAAGCAGAGTTTTCATCCTTTAAAAAGGCTTCGGATTCATCATTGATATCACTATTTGTGGCAGCTTCTCTACATGGTATTTGATTAAACTTTTTCGATGAATTTATCAAATGCAGAGGGTATCCATTTGCCCTAATTAATGAAAGAAAAAATAAAATGAAAAGAAAAAATAAAAATTTTTGATTTATACTCATCATCAGATCAAGTATTTATGATTTTTAATAAGTTATTTGCAAAAATAATTCTTTTTACATAAAAATAAAATTGAATAGTATCCGTTTAAGTGTTAGCAAAGATACAATTCAAGAGGGTAATTGTGTTTTCATTTTTCATTTTTTGTCCCCGCCGCCCGGCGGGGTTTTTTTTTAATGTGATGCAACAGCAAGAAATGCTAAGCTTATTGTTACATCAGGAACGTCAAGTAATGTTAATCCTGCAGCTTCCACAGTAGCGCCTGTTGTTACCACATCATCAACCAGAAGGATATGCCGCCCTCTAATCTTTTCGGGCTGTGTAACCCTAAAAACATCATCCACATTTTTCCATCTTTCAAATCGCGACTTTCGAGTTTGAGTGGTTGTAACTTTCTCACGTATCAAAACATCGGCAAGAAAGTCAATCTTTAAAACGGCGGCAAGCTCTCTTCCAAAAACCTCACTCTGATTGAATCCGCGCAATTTTTGTTTACTCTCATGTAAAGGAATAGGTATAACAGCTTCAACGTTATTGAACAAAGAGGACTTACGCAAATCGTTACCAAACAGGCGTCCGAGCAACCTCCCAAGCTCAAGATTTTTCTTGTATTTAAAGTTATGGATCATATGTTGTACACGCCCCCCTTTAGAATAATAAAGAAATGCAGCAGCAGACTCTATAGTAAGCCTACCATCAAAAATCTCAGTAACAGGATTCTGATGATGGTAATGGAATTTGGTTTTGGGCAGTGTTAGCAAACAGCGCGAACAGATAATATCCTCGTTTTGATATAAAACGGAATCACACGAGTTGCATATATTTGGAAAAAACAAACTGACGATATCATAAATCCATCTCATGGATCAAAAATAGTTTATTTTGCAATTGGTTCGAGAACTATTACAATATTGAACAGACACTTCACAATACCTATTTTTATTCCGATGGAAGCCTGCCCATTCCATTGTATCTATTGTGATCAGATAAAAATATCGGGTCATAAGAAGTTACCGCATGCCGAAGAAATAGTACTGATTGTCGAGAAATATCTCAGCACGATTCGCAGTGAACAGAACGAGGTTGAGGTAGGATTTTTCGGAGGGACATTTACAGGATTAAAACCTAACGTACAGGAGAGTTATTTAGAAATGATACAACCACTCATCAATTCCGGTAAAATCAGCGGCATCAGGATTTCTACCCGACCCGATATGATTGATGAAGATGGGCTGGAGCTTTTGCAAAGACTTTCGGTAAAAACTATTGAGTTAGGCGCTCAATCTATGGATAATGATGTTTTAAAAAAATCGGGCCGCGGACACTCAGCCGATGATGTGATAGCAGCATCTAAACTCATTAAAAAGAGGGGATTAAGGCTCGGACTACAAATGATGATAGGATTGCCTGGCGATTCAATGGAAAAAAGTATTCATACAGCTTCCAAATTTATTGAGATGGGCGCCAACGATGTAAGGATTTACCCCACACTCGTCATAAACGGTACCGCTCTCGAAAAACTCTATCTCAAAGGCCAATACGTACCACTCTCGCTCGACGAAGCAATAGATATCACTACAAAAGTTTTGGTAACATTCGAAAAAAGCAATACAAATATTATCCGCGTAGGATTACACCCCTCCGAAGAGCTCTTAAACAACAAAGGACTAATTGCAGGACCTTTTCATGTCTCTTTCAGGGAATTAGTAAACACAAAAATCTGGAGCAATCTGTTGGAATCAGTTTGTAATAAAAAATCAGCATCAACGATTAACATTACAGTACCAGAAAATGAGATCAATTATGCAGTAGGTTACAAAAAAGCAAATCGTAAAATGCTGGAATCTTTTTTTGATAAAGTGGTTTTTAAAACATCCGATAAGTTGAAAAAAAGAGAGTTCTATGTTGATTATCATTGATAAAAAACTTCCTCAGGCTGTAAAAATCAATTTGGCAAAATATGGGAACCTTCTTGAGCTGGAGACCAAACATATTACTTACGAAGCCATTTCAGGGCATCCAGATATCTTTATTACACAGCAGGACGACATACTTATAATTGCGCCAAATTTACCTGCTCACTATAAAAACAAACTCAGTGCATTAAAAACAAATTTCGTAGAAGGTTCAATGCCGATAGGCTATTCATATCCGCTTACATCTCATTACAATGCCGTAATAACGTCAGAATATCTTATTCATAAGTTAAACATTACCGATCCGGTTGTTCGAAAACACAACGCCAGCAAAACAAAAATAAATGTAAATCAAGGTTATACGCGTTGTAATCTGATTTTCATCACACCTCAACATGCCATAACCTCTGATACGGGAATTAAAAATAGCCTTACGAAAGCAGGAATTAAAGTATTTTACTTCAATCCTGATAAAATAGTTCTCCCGGGTTTTAAACATGGTTTTATTGGTGGGGCTTGTGGTATAGCCGAAAAAAGTCTTTTTCTTGCCGGTAGCCTATCCTATCATTCCGATAGAGATAAAATAAAAGAGTTTATAAAAATGGCTGACGTTGAAATTGTTGAATTGTATGACGGTCCATTGTTTGATGGCGGCAGTATAATTTTTTACAACAATAATTAAATACTCATTTATGTATCTATTTGCTGATAAAAAAGATATGTAACAAGCGACAAAAAGTTACTATCCAAATCTTCTGACCTAATGGTACATAACGAGAGTTTTGATGACGCTGTTAACAGTAGCGCTCGGCAATTACGGATATCTACTTCGATGCAAAATAAAACTGAAATCAGATCTAAAAAATAGATGGCAGTCTCTAAATTGTTTTGTCGGATAAAAAAAAGAAAGGAGACCATCAACGATCACTCCTTTCTTTACCTAAAACAATTAATACACTTAAAAATTAAACCTATAAATTAACCTTGTAAGGATTGTTTTACTATTTCGGAAATAGCTTTGTTATCTGCTTTACCTGCAAGGCGCTTTGATGCAATACCCATTACTTTTCCCATATCTTTAATACTGGCAGCTTTGGTCTCTGTAATAATTTCTAATACTATCTTTTTAAGCTCATCAGCGCTCATTTGCGCTGGCAGATAAGTTTCAATTATTGATGCCTGATATAACTCTTCGTCAGCAAGTTCCTGACGATTTTGCTGCTGATAGATAACTGCGGTTTCACGGCGTTGCTTCACAAGTTTCTGCAACATCTGCATTTCGAGTGTCTCAGGTATTTCGTCTGAACTTTTATCCTTTCCGGTTTTAATGAGTAGCAAAGCAGCTTTTATAGCGCGCAGCGCCTCTAATTTGCGTTTATCCTTAGAGAGCATTGCATTTTTTATGTCCTCATTAATTATTTCAACTAAACTCATGATTTCCAAATTTTTATGTTACAAATATCAAAATAATTAATCAAAGTTATCAATCTGGCTTATTATGTAGAAAGGGGATTTCATTAGATTTTATCTCAGCATCAAAATCTTCGTTTTCGCTCAAAGTATATCTAGTTATTGCCGATTCGGAAGAGGGTGTTACCGGATTTAGTTGTACGTTTCGGCGCATATAGGCCGGTACCTTCTCCATCTCATCAATTTTATCGGCAAACTTATCTCCAAAAATACTTAAACTTCTCAGTTTCTCGACCCTATCATCAGCTTTTTTATCTATCACACTCTTTTGCTGCGCCAACTCTTCTCGTTTCGATGAAAGATCATTAAAAGGAATTGGATCGCCAACAGTATGTTTAATTTTTAAGGAAGAATTTTTAAGAGGCCCATCATTAAAAGGCCTTACCGGAACTTGTTGCGATGATGATTGATCACTTGATTTACTTTGTATTTTGTTTTCAATGTTTTCAAATAAACCCAAATTGATCTCTCTTGTGGGGTTAGCTACTTTTTTATTATCTACCGATTCGGATTTTAACAATGTTATTTCTGTAATTTCAATTGGCTTACATTCAATGTCTTGCTTATTATCAGTCTCAACAATAGTTAATGTTTCCAGTTCAGCCTGTTCGTTACTCTGTTTGTTCGGCAAATCATCGTTAAGATTATACACTCTTTTTTTCTTTTGACGGTTAAGTGTATTTTCATCAATCTCTTCTGGCGACAAAAATCCTGTGGCAATAAGAGTAATACTAATTTTATCGCCAAGTGAATCGTCATAGCCATTTCCCCATATTATTTCAGCATTTTCTCCGGCCTCCTCCTGTATATAATCGGTTATTTCGGTTACCTCATCGAAGGTAATTTCTTCTTTCCCCGACGATATATATAGTAAAATATTACTTGCTCCTACTATTTTGTTGTCGTTGAGTAATGGAGATGTCAGCGCTTCTTTTACTGCTATTCTAGCTCTATCATTTCCTTCGGCAGATGCAGAGCCCATAATGGCGGTTCCACTGTTTTGCATTACTGTTTTCACATCTTCAAAATCAACGTTAATGTATCCAGCAACTGTAATAAGCTCGGCGATCCCTTTTGCTGCAGTAGTGAGGATATCATCTGCTTTACCAAAAGCCTCCGATATTTTAAGGTTCCCATGTATCTCTCTTAGTTTTTCATTACTAATGAGCAAGAGAGTGTCCACGTACTTTTTAAGCTCTTCTATTCCTTTTTCTGCTTGTAATCGTCTTTTTCTGCCTTCAAAATTAAAAGGGAGGGTAACTATTCCAACGGTAAGTATTCCCATCTCTTTGGCAAGTTTTGCGATTACTGGAGCTGCGCCTGTTCCTGTTCCTCCACCCATACCGGCTGTAACAAAAAGCATCTTTGTGTTACTCTCTATAATCTTTTTTATCTCTTCAATATTTTCTTCTGCGGAGAGCCGTCCTACGTCAGGTATTGACCCCGCTCCAAGGCCTGTTTTCCCAAGTTGGATTTTGTTGGGAACGGCGCTTATGTCCATCGCCTGAGAATCGGTATTGCAAATTACAAAATCTACACCTTTGATACCTTGTTTATACATGTGCGTAACGGCGTTACTGCCACCGCCGCCCACTCCAATAACCTTAATGATAGACGCCCTTTGCTTTGGCGCATCAAATAATAACATGTCGTTCATTGCTTTGTAGTTTATTTTGTTGTTTATCTTTTATTCCTGACCGTCTTCGAAAAACTCCTGGATTTTTCGTAAAAAGCCGATTGGCCTTTTGCCCTTCTTTTCGCTTTTTTCTGATATTTTCGCTTTTCCACTCCGTCCATTATCGTCATTGATTTCACTATCTCTTTCAAGTTGTTTTTCCAATCTTGCTACGCCTTCAAGCACCAATCCTATACCCGTAGCATGCATTGGGCTGTGCATTTCATCGGGAGCATTACCGGCAAGATGTTCATTCGGATAACCGATCCTTGTATCCATACCAGTCATAAATTCGGTCAACTGCGCCAGATGTCGCAATTGGGAGCCACCACCGGTAAGCACTATCCCCGCTATCAGCTTTTTTTCGTAGCCAGAGTTTTTTATTTCGTAATAGATATGTTCAATAATCTCCTCCATCCGAGCCTGTATAATACTTGCAAGGTTTTTCAGGCTTATCTCTTTAGGTGGCCTTCCGCGCAAACCGGGTATTGCAACAATCTCTTCATCTTTGTTTTCGTTAGCCAACGCTGAACCAAATTTTATTTTTAACTCTTCAGCATGTTTTCGTATAATGGAACATCCCTCTTTTACATCTTCAGTCAATACATCTCCGCCAAACGGGATTACTGCTGTGTGCCTTATTATGCCATCCTGAAAAATAGCAATATCAGTAGTACCTCCCCCAATATCCACTAAAGCTACGCCGGCCTCTTTTTCCTCTTCGCTCAACACTGCGCAAGCTGAGGCAATTGGTTCAAGGATAAGATCAACTACTTCCAAACCGGCTTTAGTTATACATTTGTAAATATTCTTTGCTGCCGTCGTTTGTCCGATAATAATATGAAAATTTGCCTCCAACGAGCTCCCAAGCATTCCGATTGGCTCACGAATATCCGGCTCATTATCAATAATATACTCCTGCGGTATTACATCAATAATTTCTTCTCCCGGATTCATATTCAGGTTGAACATACTATTGAGCAAATTATCAATCTCCTCCTGACTAATTTCCACTTCAATATTTTTTCTTACCAATCCGCCCCTATGCAAAAGGCTTTTTATTAGCTGTCCGGCTATCCCAACATTCACATATTTTATATCTACCTCCGATTTTGCTTCTGCCTCCTGAATAGCCCTTTTTATTGAGTCAACAGTTAATTCGATATTGGACACAATACCGCGTTTTACACCAATAGACTCTGTGCGGCCATAACCGAGGATTTCAATTTTTCTATATTCTGAACGCCTGCCAACAATGGCGGCAATTTTTGTGGTCCCGATATCGAGGCCAACAACAATATTCGCTGTATTCATGGCATTAATTTTTTACAAACTACCTGATCTTTAAATCTTAAATCAAATATTTTATACTCCCCTTCTTCCAATTTTGATATCCCGGCCTGATAAAAAGCATTCAGGTTCTCAAGCTTATGGTTTAAATTTTCCACATCGCCTAATAGGATAATATGATCACCGGAAGAGGGAACCATTTCAAATTCATTACAATCTGTAACATAAATCTGATCAATACTTTGGTTAAAAACACTGTGGTTAATGATTGTTTCTGCAAGAAAAAATATCTTATTCAGAATGGATTTTTTTGACGCTGTACCACCATTAACATTGTAAATTAATTTATCATAAGGATTGGGGCTATCATAAATATGTCCGGTAACAATCAGTGTTTTAGGTATATAACTCCTGCTTATAGGCATTACGTAACCCTCTTTACTCAGATAAAAAGAATCGCCCTTGCTGTTTACAACTCGCACTAAAGCCTCCGTTCGTTCAAGCTGTACTTTTATCAGGCCATTTAAGGTTTTTACAACAATCGGGTTTTTAAGATATGGAGAACGATTTAGTTCTTTTGTAATCGCAGCCGTATTTAAACTGTCGAGGATTTTTCCTCTAAGCGAAGGATATAGCTGACTAATGATAGCTCTAACATCTTTCTCATAAATAAATCCAGGCTGTTCAGCATCTTTCAAATTTATAACAAGACCAGAGCAGACAGTTTTTTTCTGTTCTGAAACAGCAAAACCGAAAATGACAATGATCCCTGCCAGAATAATCAACCAAAATGATATTTGAAGAATCTTTTTCATCATTTCTCTTTTATTACTTTTTTATGCCTGATCATTTTCAAAAGCGGTTGAGCCAAAGTGTCAATATCACCGGCGCCAATTGTTAGCAATACTTCAAAATGGTGATGTAAAAGATATTCTATCGTTTCATCTCTGGCAAATAAGAATTTATTATTATGATTTATCTTTTTAAACAAGAAAGCTGAGTTTACTCCTTCTATAGGTTTTTCTCGTGCAGGGTAAATATCAAGAAGTATAATTGTGTCTAATTGCTCTAAACTTCTTGCAAATTCATCCGCAAAATTTAATGTCCGGCTAAAAAGATGTGGCTGAAAAATTCCTGTAATATGTCGTGAAGGATAAATTGACTTTACTGATTTGACAAGCGACCTGATTTCCTGTGGATGATGGGCATAGTCATCAATATAAATTGTTTCGTTGTCATTGTAAAGCATATCAAAACGTCTTCGAACTCCTTTAAAAGTTGAAAGTCCTTCTTTTATCTCATCCCTGTCGGCTCCTGCTTGAAGTGCTATAAAAGTTGCTGCTACAGCATTTTCTACATTCATTAAGCCTGTAGGCCGCATAGTTAGCTTTTCAAGAACTCCTTGCGGAGTAACAAGATCGAAAGAGATCATATTCTCACTAAATTGCAAATGATCAGGATAGATATCAGCAGACCGATCGTTGACCGAATAAGTATATTTACGTGTAACCGAGGCATTTTGCACATTGAGTTGAAGTCCCTTTTTCGTCAATAGTAATCCTTCGGCTGACACTTGATCAGCAAATTTTCCATAGGCCTTTAAAAGCTCCTCTTCCGTTCCATAAATATCAAGATGATCAGCATCACAAGCAGTTATTACAGCAAAATGGGGATAAAGTTTCAGAAATGAGCGGTCGTATTCATCAGCTTCGGTAACTAAAAACTCTGATTTTGCGGATGCAATAAAATTCGATTGGTAGTTTTTCATAATGCCACCCACCATGGCATTTACTTCAACAGCCGATTGATGAAGCAAATGACTGACCATTGCAGTGATGGTCGTCTTGCCATGCGTGCCAGCCACAGCAATTGTTTTATATTCCAAAGCAATTCTGCCAAGAATTTCGGCGCGTTTAAAAACCTTAAACTGCCTTTGGGAAAAATAGGTCAACAATGTATTATCATTTTTTATTGCAGGAGTATAGATCACAAGTGTTTTTTCAGGTATGGAAAAGTCATAAGGAATTTCATCAACGTTATCTTTATAAAGAATAGTGAAGCCCTCATTTTCAAGGGTTTGTGTAAGCTGAGTATTCACACGATCAAAGCCGGCAACAAATTTTCCTTTTAGTTTGAAATAACGAGCCAGTGCACTCATCCCAATGCCGCCAATGCCTAACATAAATATATGTGAATATTCCTTAAACTCCATTTCTTTTGCTTGCTATTTTAATTATCTGTTCTGCAATTTTTTGCGCCGAATTGTGTACGGCAAACTCTCCAATATTTTTTGAAAGTGTATCTCTTTTTTCTTCATCTTCTATCAAGCTTTTAACTATTGTTGCTATCTTAATTTTTGCCTCGCTATCAGCCAAAAAGATTGCAGCCTGTTTATCAGCAAGCGCTTTTGCATTTTTTGCCTGATGGTCTTCGGCAGCCGCTGGGTATGGAATGAGTATTGAAGGTTTTTGAACTGCGCTAAGTTCCGAGATAGCGATCGCTCCAGCGCGAGAAATTACCAGATCGGCAGCAGCATAAGCCAGATCCATACGGGTAATAAATTCATGCACATGAAAATCTTTATCCCGCGGATTAGCGATTTTTTCCTGTATTGCAGACTTTGCCTTATCAGCAAACAATTTACCTGTTTGCCAAATCATCTGCACCCCACACTGTTCCAAATCTTTAAGATTGTAACTAAGAGCTTGATTAATTGATAGCGCTCCCTGGCTCCCTCCCACGATCAAAACAACCGGCTTTCCGCTTTCTAATTCAAAATATCTAAAAGCTTCATCCTTTTTATTTTGAATATTAATTACATTTTCCCTGACAGGATTCCCGGTTTTAAGAATCTTTCCAGCCGGAAACCACTTCTCCATCCCGTCATAGGCTACACAAATCTTTTCAGCATGTTTTGCCAACAGTCTATTTGTAATGCCTGGATAGGAGTTCTGTTCCTGAATCACTACAGGAATACGACGATTAACAGCCACCTTTAATGTCGGCCCGCTTGCAAAACCGCCAACACCAACAACAACATCTGGCTTGAAAGAGGTGATGATTTTGTATGCCTTAACCATACTAAAAACAACTTTAAATGGAAAAGACAAATTTTTTAGTGACAATCTACGCTGAAAAGCGCTGATCCGTAATCCTTTTATGGGATAACCAGCCTGCGGCACTTTTTCCATCTCCATTTTTCCTAATGCGCCTACAAACAAAATATCGCAGTCGGGAACTATATTCCTAAGCGCATCGGCAATGGCTATAGCAGGGAATATATGACCTCCCGTTCCACCTCCAGAAATTAATATTTTCAATTCATTCGCTACCATTGGCTAAAAGATCTTCTGAATATTGTTGTTTATAATCCAATTCTAAAGAGCGGCTAACACTAAGAATTATCCCTATGCTGATACATGAAAACCAAAACGATGTTCCCCCCATTGAAAGAAATGGCAGAGGCTGCCCTGTTACAGGAGCCAAATTAACTGCAACAAGCATATTAAACAATGCCTGACAAACCAACATCAGGCTTATTCCAACAACCAGGAACCCTCCAAACTTCATCTGGCATCGCCTTGCAATCTTTATTGACCTAAAGAGCAATGCCGTGAACAATAAAAGCACTGTAAAACCTCCCACTAAGCCGTACTCTTCGATAATAATTGCATAAACGTAATCACTAAAGGCAAGGGGTAAAAAGATACGTTGAGTACTTTTGCCGGGCATCTTTCCAAAAAGACCACCCTGAGCAATTGCAATTTCAGAATGTACAATCTGAACGTTAGGTTCTTCTTTTTCACTCGACATTGAAAATGCCGAAACTCGATTAACCCAAGTTTTAGCCCTTGGAAACACCTCCGGTTTTATTAATCCGATAAGAATTATCATCCCAAGGCCGGCAACAGCAATCAAAATCAAGTAACTTAAATGCTTTATTTTTACTTTTCCAATAAAAAGAAAAACAATACTTACCCCAAAAAGAAGAAATGCCGTTGAGAAATTAGACCTTATAATTAATAGCGTAATAATGAAAAGAGGCAGCCCAATTTTGAGAAACATCTCCTTAAATCCCATCTTTTGTGTGTTGTTTTTCGATAGGAAACGCGCTATGAAAATCATCATCGCAAGCTTTGCCAGATCAGAAGGTTGAAACGATATTTGTCCTACAATTGGTAAAGTAAATCTGAGAGAGCGTTGTGCATTATTTATCTCGGGAGCGACAAAAAAAGTCATTAAAAGGAAAGCCCCCGCTAATATCATCAAAAATTGACTAATGCGGGAATAGTAAACATATTTGAGGGTGTGTGCGAAATAAAGTAAGCCAATACCACAAAGCATTACAATAGCCTGTTTTAAAAGGAGTCTTTCGGTTGTTGTCTTGTTTTGAAACGCTAATGTCTCTGTTGAGCTATATACTACCAATAGTGAAGTAATAGCAAAAAAGAGAGTTATCATCCAGATTACTTTATCTCCTTTAATTATTGTTTTATTCATCGCATCAAAGGCTAAAGATTTATAACAGCTTTTTTGAATTGATTTCCTCTGTCTTCATAGTTATTAAATCGGTCGAAACTGGCACAGGCCGGAGATAGTAACACCTGATCGCCCTTAGTTCCAAGTTGATAGGCCATTTCAACGGCTTCTTGCATTGAAGCAGCCTCCACACACACATCTACATACCTGCCCAATTGCCTGATAATCTTGTCATTATTTACACCGATACAAATAATTGCTTTTACTTTTTTAGCCACAAGGTCGGCTATCTCAGAGTAATCGTTTCCTTTATCAATACCACCGGCAATCCAAATTATTGGCTTATACCCGTTATCCAGCGCCCACCATGCCGAATTAACATTAGTAGCTTTCGAATCATTGACAAAATCAACACCTCTGATGGTAGCCACAAACTCAAGCCGATGTTCAATACCTTGAAAATCAGCGAGGCTATTTCTGATAAACTCTTTACGGATATCAAGAAGACGTGCTGCTATGCCTGCGGCCATAGTATTATAAGCATTGTGCATGCCTTTTAGAGCCAATTCCTCTAAAGTCATTATCATGATGTCAGATTTTATATTGAAATACATTTTATTAGGCTGATGTTTACTATCTAAAAAAGCGCCCTCTCTTTTTATATCTCCGGCGATAGAAAAAGGGTAACAACTTGCCGAGGGCTTATAAATATCTAATCGGTTTAAAATTTCCGGATCATCGTTACAATAAATGAAATAGTCGGTATCTCTTTGATTTTTAATAATCCTGAATTTCGATGCTGCGTAATTTTCAAACTTCCCGTCGTACCTGTCAAGATGATCCGGAGTGATGTTGGTAAGAATAGCCATGTCGGCTTTAAAATCAAACATGCCATCCAACTGAAAGCTACTTACCTCAATCACTAAATAATCATAATCGCGTTCGGCCAAAAGCATTGCCATACTTTTCCCCACATTGCCGCATAAACCTACATCCAAACCAGCATTTTTCAAAATATGGTATAACAGTAAGGTGGTGGTTGTTTTTCCATTGCTCCCTGTTACGCACAACTTTTTTGCTCTTGTGTATCTTCCGGCAAATTCAAGTTCAGAGATCACAGGCTTACTCAGCGCTTTGACCCTTCTGATCAGATCTATTTCATCCGGAATTCCTGGACTTTTTATTATTTCATCTGCTGCAAATATCAACTCCTCGGTATGCTTACCCTCTTCAAATTCGATTCTGTATTGTGAAAGAACTTCTTTATATTTATTTTCAATTAAACCTTTATCCGAAACAAATACTCTATGCCCTTTTTTGGTGGCCAAAACTGCTGCGCCTGTTCCACTCTCTCCAGCTCCAAGTATTGCAATTGAATTCGACATAGCTTACATTACCTTATTTTTAAAGTTATTACTGTAAATACCGCCAACATTATTCCAACAATAAAAAATCGCTGTACGATTTTCGGCTCTGCATAGCCTTTTAATTGATAATGATGATGCAAAGGCGACATTTTAAAAATTCTCTTCCCAGCGCCATATTTTCTTTTGGTATATTTGAAATAACTTACCTGCATGACTACAGAAGCGCTTTCAGCTAAGAAAATGCCGCAAAGCAGTGGTATTAAAAGCTCTTTGCGCAGCATAATTGCAAATACTGCTATTATTCCTCCTAAGGCTAACGAACCGGTATCGCCCATAAAAACCTGAGCCGGAAAAGTGTTGTACCATAAAAAACCAATACAAGCTCCAACAAATGCTGCAATGAAAATAACGAGCTCTCCGCTATCAGGTAGATACATAATATTCAGATAGTTAGCAAAGAATATATTACCCGAAACATAAGCCAAAACAGCAAGTGTTGAGCCGATTATAGCAGACACACCGGTAGCTAAGCCATCAATTCCATCAGTAAGGTTAGCGCTATTAGATATCAATGTAATGATCAATATCACAACAGCCACGAAAACGATAATTGTCCAGCGCTGATAGTCTTTTCCTAACCAGGAGACAAAAATTGAATAATCGAGTTCGTTGTTTTTAAAAAATGGGATCGTACTTTTAGTGGATTTAATATTTTTCTTCGAGTAAAGATCATTAGCAACATCCCTCAAATCATCTGTTTCAACCTTTTCTATTGATTCAATAAAAGAGATATCAGAAGTTCTTTCTCTAATTACAATATCTGGATGATAATACATCATCAAACCAACAAAAAGCCCTAACGTAACCTGGCCAAGGATTTTAAACTTTGCAGCTAAACCTTTTTTATCCTTTTTAAAAACCATAATGTAATCATCAATAAAGCCAATAAAGCCTAACCAAATGGTTGTAATCAAAATGATGATAATATATATGTTGGTAAGGTCTGCAAATAATAGGGT
The DNA here is from genome assembly GCA_012516825.1 of Lentimicrobium sp. Classification (GTDB taxonomy): domain Bacteria; phylum Bacteroidota; class Bacteroidia; order Bacteroidales; family 4484-276; genus RZYY01. The sequence continues at coordinate 19,105 of JAAYWF010000162.1, forward strand.
CGGGATTAGTATTGCTCCGAGAATAATAAGCCCCCCCATTGTTGGAGTTCCCTCTTTTTCTTTCTGGCCTTCAAGTCCTAAATCCCTGATGCTCTCTTTCACCTGCATTTTTTTCAACAAATTGATAAGGCTTTTTCCTAAAATCATGGAGATGATCAGTGAAACAATGACAGCCATCCCAGCTCGAAATGAGATGTATTGAAACATCCGTGCTCCGGGAAAATCAAATACTTTATCAAGATATCCAAAAAAATAATAGAGCATCAGTTATCGGAATTTAAGTTATTCAAATATTCTACTGCAATTTCACGGTCATCAAAATGACTCTTTACACCATTAACCTCCTGATATGTCTCATGGCCTTTTCCTGCAATCAGTATTATATCGTCTTTAAGCGATATCATTATGGCTGTTTTAATGGCTTCGAGGCGATCAGTTATTCTAATTGTTTTTTTCTTCATATCCCTATCCAATCCTGCTTCCATATCGTCAATGATCATTTCAGGTTTTTCAGTTCGAGGATTGTCGGATGTTAGTATTACTCGGTCGCTTAACCGACAAGCAATTTTAGCTAATAGCGGCCGTTTTAGTCTGTCGCGGTCGCCACCGGCGCCAATAATTGTTATCAGTTTTTCTTTTCCACTCCTTACTTCGTTTATTGTCTTTAGTACATTTTTTAAAGCATCCGGCGTATGAGCGTAATCTACTATTACAGTAATTCCGGCCTTTGACCTAATAATCTGGAACCGACCTTCAACGGGCGCAAGCAAACTCAACAATGGTAATACTTCATGATTTTGGAATCCCTCAATACGAGCCACAGCAAAAGTTGCTAAAAGGTTATAAGCATTAAAACCTCCTACTAACCTACACCATACCTCTTGATTATCAATTCGCAACAATAATCCATCAAAACTGTTTTCGAGTATCCTTCCCTTATAATCTGACGGGCTTTTAAGGCTATAATTAAATTTACGAGCCACACAGTTTTGCAACATTATTTTACTATGGCTATCGTCTGCATTAACAAGCACAAAAGCATCGGTCGGCAGTTCATCAAATAGCTTTTTCTTGGCTTTTATATAATTGTCTAATGTTACATGATAATCAAGATGATCGTGAGAGATATTGGAGAAAATAGCGCCGCTGATCTTCAAACCGGCTATTCGCTCCTGATCTATGGCATGAGAACTTAACTCCATAAAACAATAATGGCATCCCGATTCAATCATTTTAGCCAGATTCTTATTTATTTGTATTGAATCGGCTGTTGTATGTGTTGAAGCTACTTTTTCATCTCCTATCCTATTCTCAATTGTCGAAAGCAGGCCTGTTTTAAAACCTAAACCCTTAAAGAGATGATATAACAGAAATACCGTGCTCGTTTTTCCATTAGTGCCTGTAATTCCAATCACTTTCAACTTTGTCGAAGGGTGATCATACCAAGCTGATGCCGCCTGCCCTAAGGCAACAGCGCTATTCCTAACCTTAATAAAGACGATATTTTCCGGCATATTATCAGGTATCCGTTCACAAATTACGGCGGCAACACCTTTATTAATAACTTCGGGGATAAAATCGTGCCCATCCATCTTCACACCTTTGACGGCAACAAATAAATCATCATGGCCTACAGTACGTGAGTCGAAACTTATATTTCTCAGTATCGAATCTGTTGTTCCAACTCTTTGTAAGAAATCAATACTTTCCAATATTTTATTTAATTGCCGTACCATCATGCTTCTATATGATTTCAAGTTTAAGTTCAACCATATCACCTGCTTTATATGGCGTTCCCGGTTCTGGCGACTGTATTTTCACCAACCCTTTTCCATGTATCTTCACTACAAGATTACAAGCCTCCAACAAATGTGTAGCATCCTTAACACTAAGGCCAGTAACATCTGGGATAACCATAGGACACTTACTCTCTTCCAAAGGTTTTACACCTTCATAATTCACCAGCTCAGCGAGTTGAGGATTAACCTGATCAGGCAGCCTATTCATAGGAGCGCCATTTTCGTCTTTATGAGCGATAAACTGGTTTTTATTTAGAGGATCAATATTATAGGCAAATGCAAAAACCATGTCTGCCACCTCTTTAAACACCGGAGCAGCAACCTGCGATGCGTAATAAGCGCCTTCATTTGGTCGGTAAATAACTACAATACATGAAAATTTCGGTTTGTCGGCAGGGAAATATCCAATAAATGATGCATTATATTTGGAAATATATCTACCATTTTCATTGATCTTGGCTGTACCAGTTTTTCCGGCAATTTTGTAATCATTGTTTTTAACATTCCTACCGGTACCATTTTCTACTGTTGATAGTAAAAAGTGTTTTGCCAATGCAACAGTACTTTGCGAACATATTGAAGGATTAATTATTTCAGATTCAAATACTTTTACAGTGTTCCCATTTTCTCTTACTTCCTTTACTATTCGCGGCTTTACCATCTTTCCATTGTTTGCCACTGCATTATAAAAGGTCAGCATTTGAAGTGGTGTAGTAAGAACCTCATAGCCTATTGACATCCATGGCAATGTAACTGACGACCAATAATTACGTTTGTCCTTTAAATGTGGGTCTTTGATAAACGGCTTCGGTTCGCCGGGGATATCCACTCCGGTAATATCAGCCGAGAACATTTTAGTCAATTTATTATAAAAAGACTTATTGTTTCCGTTGTAATGATCATAAATGATTTTCGATACTCCAACATTGCTCGAATGTGCCAGGCAATTTTCAGGAGTTACCCATCCATCAGGATCAAACCTGTGCGAATCCTTCATCACTCTGTTATTGTATTTCACCTCGCCATTACCTATATAGACCGAATCAATTTTCTGCACAACTCCATCCTCGATCGCTACCATCATTGCTGGTAACTTAAAGATTGACCCGGGTTCGAAAAGCTCGCCGACAGCCATGTTGTAACTCTCCTTAAACTCGCCGTCTTTCGTATCTTTCATCAGATTCACCAAAGCACGTAATTCACCGGTTTCGACCTCCATTAATATCAAGCAACCTTTATCAGCATTATGAGCAATAAGTTGATTTTTCAGAGAACTGTGGGCAATATCCTGTAAATAACTGTTTATTGTAACCACAATGTCTTTTCCATTAACAGGTTCAATATTATTCAAATGATCTATTGGTTTCCACTCCCCATAAGCCATCCTCTGTTTAAGCTGACGCCCCTTTATTCCCTGAAGATATTCGTTATACTCTCCTTCAACACCTACCAAAACTTTCAAAGAATCCGTTGGATGATCCTTGAAATATCCAAGGCTTCGCCTGGCAAGTATGCCAAAAGGATATTCTCTTCTCGGCGTTCGAATTACTATTAGGGAATTGTAATCCCTAGTACGTTTTAACAATGGGAGTGTTTTAAGCTGTGTAAGCTGATCAAAAGTTACATTTTTCTGAATTAGGAAAAACCGATTTTTTTCATTTCTGGCTTTAATAAGACGTTGTTTGTATTCCCAGTTTGTATAGTCGCCAAACATTTTCGAAAGCCCAAGCGCTAACCAAGTAACGCTATCATTAAAAACACTATCTTTAATATCCGGTAAAGCCACATCCATCCTTACCTCAAAAACAGGAACAGAAGTTGCCATCAGGCGCCCATCCTCAGAATAAATGCTGCCACGCATAGCTTCAATATTGTCATCAAAACGAAACTCGCGCTTTTCGGCAATAATATTTAACTCATTAGCCTTAAAAATCTGTAGTTGGACGATACGTAAAAAAATACCGATTGCTATTAACAGCAAAAAAACATATACGATATAAATTCGGGACATTACACCCTTGTCAAGACCAGCCCGCTCCTTTTTCGTTGTTTTATTATTCTCTTTCATAAGGATGAATTTCAGGGTTGTAAAAAGATCTTAATTGGCGGTCTCTCTAATCGCTTGATATTATAAGCCTGAAGTTCTTCTTCAAGCACCGAAGGCTGTGTCCTGAGATTTACTGTTGATTTCATTTGAATATAATCGTAATGAAGCTCAACTAACTCATTATTAAGCTTATTCAATTTTCTTATTGTACGCTCAACTAAATAGTTATTCCTAATATACCCCAATCCTAAAAGAACTAAAAAGAGTAAAAACAATATTCTGCCTCTAATCTTACCTTGTGCAATAAATGACCCGTCGAGAAAAGAATGAACATGCTCGGATATCGTTCTCTTTTTCTTTTTTGAAGCAATTTGCTTTTGTTCGGACTTCAATATGTTTGCATTTCGAGTCATCGTAAGGGTGTTATAATTTTTCAGCAATCCTGAGTTTAGCGCTACGCGAACGACTATTTTGTTTTATCTCCTCCGCAGAGGGTACAATGGGTTTTGAAGTGATACTCTTAAAAACTAATTTTTTGTTTCCAAAAAAGTCTTTCTCTACTACACCTTCAAAATTTCCAGTTTTAATGAAGTTTTTTACTATTCTATCCTCCAACGAATGATAAGAAATGACTACCAATCTCCCCCCCTGTCGTAAAACTTCGACAGCTTGTTGCAACAACTCTTTTAACGAATCAATCTCTTGATTTACCTCTATACGCAAAGCTTGCATAATCTGAGCAAAAAATTTGTTTTCCTCTTTTTTAGGGGCTAAATGTTCGATAGTGCGTTTTAAATCTTCGAAAAGCTTGATTTTATTGGAGGCTCGCTCTTTTACAATTTCATGAGCTATAGCGCTATAGGCGGATAGTTCTCCATAATTTTTAAACAAAAAGGCTAATTGCTCTTCATTGTACTCATTTACGATATATTGAGCGTTAACTTTTTGGTTCTGATTCATACGTAGGTCAAGGTCTCCGCCGAACCTGGTTGAAAAACCGCGCTCCTTGCTATCCAACTGATGCGAGCTAACGCCCAAATCAGCTATTATTCCATCAGCAGGAAGTGAATTATAATATTTTAGAAACTGTTTTAAATATCTGAAATTATGATTTACCAAGGTTAACCGTACATCATTTATCCTGTTTACCAGCGCATCTTTATCTTGATCGAAGGCGATCAATCTGCCCTTTGGCATCCCTTGGAGTATGGCTGCCGAATGTCCTCCACCCCCATAGGTCGCATCAACATAAATCCCGTTGGGTTTAATGTTAAGCCCCTGAATACTCTCTTTTAACATTACCGGCTGATGATACATAGCTAAATGGTGTTATCAGGTTCTAAACCGCCAAGAATATTTTCCACCATTTGGGCAAACTCAACATCATTAGCTATCGAAACCTCCTCTTCGTATTTTGACTTGTCCCAAATTTCGATAATGCTGATCTGTGAAGCAATTACAACTGTTTTTTGAATACCTGCAAAAATGATCAGGTCATTGGGGATATTTATCCTTCCTGTACCATCTAAATCAACTTGCTTTACGCCAGCAAGGAAAGCACGAACCATTTTTGCATTCTCCCGCGAAAACCGCGTCAACGCATTTATCCTTGTCAAGGTCTTATCCCACTCCTTTTTTGGCCACAATTCCAGACAAGGGCTAAAAACACTTCTCTTCAAGATGAAGCCATCAGCTAAAACCGGCATCAGTTCAGCCTTAAGCTTACCCGGAAGCGCCAGTCTGCCTTTATCATCAATTTTACATTCGTAAGTTGAAGTAAACACAATTAGTGGGTTTAAAAATTATCGCCAAATGTAATACAATATTTCCCACTTTTTTATAATTGTTGATAAATATTTACATTTTTTCCCACCAATTAATTACAACCATCTTAATGAAAGCTCGTTAAATATTGACTTTCAGTGAAAAACTAAGGAATCATAAAATTGTTTAAAAAAAACATTTTTTAGAAAAAAAGCTCCTTTTTCATGATAAACTTTTAACATGGACTTAGCATTTAAGAAAAAATAAATTGAGATTAATCTAAACTAATCAATAATTAAGCAAATCATAGCTTTTTATTGATTGATTCGATTTACGTTTTTGAACAAAAAAACCTGTAAGTACTCGTTACAATCTTTTTTAAAAATAATGCGCCCAATTATGAAATATAAAACGAAACATCATCTTTGCATCAGAAAAAGCTGTTTTCCATTGAAAGTATGTTCTTAACTACCTAATGTATTCTTGTTGAGAAGAAAGAAGAGTAGCCTTTGCTACAAATGCCTATGCGCAGTATGATGTAATATGATGTAATAGCTTGACATCACTTATAGTCAAAAAAAAATTCTCGAATGGTATAATGCAATTGTAGATTTTTCTCTTTATTTAGAGATATTATATTTAACGAAAAAAAATCATTAATTTAATGTTAAATCGTGTAATTGTATGTAATCAATATGTTACTTTTGCAAGTAATAATATTATTAATAGATAAGCCCGTCTTATTTTGTTTTTTTCAACAATCAAATTATTAATTCAAATCTGATAAGCATATGGACACACTAACTCCTTATGAGGTGGAAGAGAAAGTACTTGACGAGATAGTCGGAAAGTACAAGGGTAGCCCCGGCGTTTTACTTTCAACCTTGGAAGCTGTTCAGGAAGCAAATCCTTTAAAATTTCTTCCACAAAAAACCTTGTTACAAGTAGCTAAAAAATTAAATGTACCTGCCACTCAGGTATATAGCGTTGCTACTTTTTATTCATTTTTTAATTTAAAACCTCAGGGAAAGCACACGATAGTGGTTTGTCGCGGCACTGCTTGTCATACCAAGGGTTCTCGCGAATTGCTCAACAGCGTGGGGCAAATTTTGGGTTTTCGTTACGAGTTTGATGAAACGGAACCAAGCTACACAACCCCTGACAATGAGTTTACCATTCGCACGGTTGCTTGCTTCGGACAATGCGCACAAGCGCCGGTAGTTGCGGTTGATGGCGTTATCCACAGTAATGTGAATGCACCTAAGTTGCTGAAAATTTTGAAAAAAGTTAAATCTTCCTCTTATGCAAAAAATCAATCTAAATAACTTCGAACAATTCAGCAGTTCCCTGAAGAAAAATATCCTGCCGGATGTACCTATGGTGATGGTGGGTATGGGAACTTGCGGTATCGGAAATGGTGCTGATGCTCTTTACGAAACCTTGCAAAAGCATGCGGCACAACGAAAATATGATTGCATCATAAAACCAACAGGTTGTTTTGGCTTCTGTGCAGAAGAACCATTGGTTACGCTCTATCAGCCGGGTAAACCTTTGTTGGTTTATGCCCGTGTGGATACCAAAGATGCAATTAAGATTTTAGATGGCGGTATGTCTGGTAATATATACAAGCGCAAAGTATTGTGTCGCATTGAGAATTGGGATTTTATTACTTCTAAGTTCCAATATGGCACAGGTTACGAGAAATATCCTTTGTGGAATGAAATTCCTTTCTTCAAAGGTCAGAAAAAAATCGTTTTGCGCAATGCAGGTTTGATAAATCCTGAATCCATTGAAGATTACTTGGCTGTAGGTGGATACCGTGCATTATTCAAAGTGCTTTCAGGCATGACACCTGATGACATCATCGCTGAAGTGAAAAATTCAGGCATGCGTGGTCGTGGTGGCGCGGGCTTCCCTACCGGTGTGAAATGGGAGTTGATGAAGAAAAACCATAGTGAAAAAAAATATCTTATTTGTAATGCCGATGAGGGCGACCCGGGAGCTTACATGAACCGCAATGAAATTGAAAGCGATCCTCATTCCATCTTAGAAGGTATGATGATAGCCGCTTACGCCATGGGGTCCGACGAAGGTATTGCCTATATTCGTGCTGAATATCCTTTGGCAGTCAAGAGATTGGAAAAAGCTCAAATGCAAGCTGAAGCTTTAGGTTTGATAGGTAACAAGATATTAGGAACGGATTTTAGTTTTAAGTTTGATTTTGTAGAAGGCGCAGGCGCTTTCGTTTGTGGGGAAGAAACGGCTTTAATCGCCTCAATAGAAGGAAAAGCTGGCCGTCCCGTTCCGCGCCCTCCTTACCCCTCTGCTAAAGGCTTATACGGTCATCCTACCAATATCAATAATGTGGAAACCTGGTGCAATATTCCGGTTATCATCAACAGGGGAGCACAGTGGTTCCGCGAAACAGGAACAGAAAAGAGCCCAGGCACCAAAGTATTCTCATTAGTAGGAAAAATTAAAAATACCGGATTGGTAGAAATGCCCATGGGTTCTACTATCAATCAATTTGTATTTGATATAGGTGAAGGTACGGGCAGCACCGTTAAAAGAGTCAAAGCCATTCAAACAGGAGGTCCTTCAGGCGGATGCATTCCTTTGGAATTATTTAATACTGCAGTTGATTATGAATCCTTAGCCAAGATTGGCGCTATCATGGGTTCGGGTGGTATGGTAGTAATGGATCAGGACAACTGTATGGTTGACGTTGCTCGTTATTTTTTGGAGTTTAATTCTGCCGAATCCTGTGGAAAGTGTACACCTTGCCGCGAAGGCTTGACACAGGCTTTGAGAATACTAACCAAGATTACGCGCGGACAGGGAACCAATGCGGATTTGAATATGCTGGAAATGCTGAGCCAGACCATCAAGGATACAGCAATTTGTGGACTGGGACAGACTGCTCCCAATCCTATTCTTACGACTCTGAAGTATTTCAGGCATGAGTATGAGGAACACATCCATGAGAAACGTTGCTATGCAGGTGTTTGTGAAGAACTCTTCTTAGCTTTATGCGAAAATTCGTGCCCCCTACACATGGATATCCCGGCCTATATTGAATTAATCAAAGAAAATCGCATTGAAGATGCTTTTGAAGTAACCTTGCGCGACAATCCGCTTCCCGGAACCATAGGCAGAATTTGTCACTTCCATTGCCAGATGCGCTGTCGCCGTGAAATGTTAGATGAGCCGGTTTCTCAGGGAGAAATACACCGCTACTTGGCTGATACTATGTATAAGTTGGGTAATGAAAATATGATATATCGGAAATTAATCAAGGAAAAGCTTCCGGATACGGGCAAGAAGATCGCCATTGTGGGTGCCGGTCCTGCCGGTCTGACTGCCGCATTCTACTTAGTACGTTTGGGTCATGAGGTTGTCGTTTATGATTCCTTCCCCGAGCCGGGTGGATTATTGAGATACGGCATTCCTCGTTATCGCTTGCCCAATGCAGTGTTGAAAAAAGAAGTAGATCTGATTAAAAAATTGGGCGTTAAGTTCAAACAGAATACTACTATCGGCAAAGATATTTCATTAAAGCAGTTGGAAGCTAAGTATGATGCCATCTATGTTGCTATTGGCGCTTGGAAAGAGATGGGGTTGAATATACCGGGTGAAGATGCTAAAGGTGTCTATATGGGAACGGAACTACTCAAATCATTTGCTTTGGGTAAGGAACCACCTGCTGCTTGGAAAGTAGTTGTAATTGGTGGTGGTAATGTGGCCATAGACGTTGCCCGAAGCTTGTGGAGACACCGCAAGGATGTTACCGTAGTATATCGTCGCGAAAAATGTGATATGCCTGCTAATGATGCTGAAATCAGAGAGGCGGAAGCTGAAGGTATCAAATTCCATTTCATGTCGTCACCGGCAGAAGTGATTGTTGATGCTAACAATAAGGTGAAAGGCTTGAAAGTAGAATTGATGACTTGCGGTGGAATAGATACGTCGGGCAGAAGAAAGCCTGTTAAGACCGGCAAGTTTGATGAAATACCTTGCGAGGCCATTGTATTAGCAATTGGTGAAACGGTAGATTCTGATTTATGGAAAGCTGAAGGTTTACAAATAGCTTCTTGGGGTGGAAGAATTAAGATTAATCCATTGACACAGCAAACCACCAAGGCTAAAATTTATGCCGGTGGAGATGCAGTAACCGGTCCTTCTACTGCTGCCGAAGCAATGGGTATGGCTAAAAAGGCGGTGGAAATTATTGATTTTGATTTGATGCAGGAAAAACGCTATGACCGGTTGTATAAGAAGTTTACCTATAGAAATGTAGTTCCTGAAGATCTGAAAAAATCTAACAAAAACGTATCTTATAAGTTAGATGTAAGAGATAGAATAGGAAGCTTTATGGAGGTAGATTGCGGTTATACCGGTCAGCAAGCCCTTAACGAAGTAAATCGTTGTTTGAGATGCGATGTACGTTGTGATGAATAATATTATGCAAAATATTAAAAATAGAAACTATGCAAGTAATTATAGATAATAAACCATATGAGGTTCAAGAGGGAATGACCATTGAGCAGGCATGTATGCAGGCGGGTATCAGGATTCCAACTTTGTGTAATTTGAAAGATGTTTCTTCCAATGCATCTTGTGGAATATGCGTAGTAGAAGTAAAAGGCGCTAAATCATTGCTGCGCTCTTGTATTACGAAGGTTACTGATGGCATGGAAATTACTACCAACAATGCCCGCATCTTACGAGCACGTAAGATGAATGTAGAGTTGTTATTGGCAAATCACCCCTTGGATTGTCAAACTTGTGAACGTAATCAGCGTTGCGAATTGCAGCAAATTACCTATGAGTTTGGTATTGATCAAAGGAGATTACCTCGTACCAGACCCAAACAATTGGAAAGAGATTATTCTTCACTTTCATTGATACGCGACCCTGAAAAATGCATTCTCTGCGGCAGATGCGTGGCGGTATGTAAAGAAGTGCAAACCGTCAGCGCCATTGATTTTGCAGGCAGGGGGCAAAAAAGCAAAATTTCCACCTTTATGGACATGGGATTGGGCATGGTGGATTGTACCAATTGCGGACAATGTGCATTGGTTTGTCCGACCGGCGCCATAATTGAAAAAAGTCATGTCAGCCAAATTTGGGAAGCCATTCATGATCCTAAAAAAGTTGTAGTTGTACAAACTGCACCGGCAATTCGTGTTGGTATCGGTGAGGAAATGGGCATGCCCATGGGAAGCTTGGTAACCGGAAAAATGGTAGCCGGATTGCGTCGTTTAGGCTTCTCCAAAGTATTTGATACAAATTTCACTGCCGACTTGACCATTATTGAAGAAGGTAACGAATTAATCAGCCGCATACAAAACAATGGAACATTGCCGATGATAACTTCCTGTTCACCGGGATGGATTAAATTCATCGAACATTTCTTCCCCAAATCTTTGCCTCATCTTTCTACTTGTAAGTCGCCCCAGCAAATGTTTGGCGCTATTGCCAAAACATATTATGCCGAGCAGGCAGGCATTGATCCGCGTGATATGGTGGTGGTTTCAGTGATGCCCTGTACAGCGAAAAAGTATGAAGCTAAACGTCCGGAAATGGATGGCGCTTTCGATTATTGGAAAAAGAAAATGAAGCTGACGGCAGAAGATCGTTTTTTTGACGTGGATTATGTGTTGACCACCAGAGAATTAGGACGTATGTTCAAGGAAGTCGGTATTGACTTTAAGTCTTTGCCTACAGAAGATTTTGATAATCCGCTTGGGACATCAACAGGCGCTGCAGTTATCTTCGGAGCTACAGGCGGCGTGATGGAAGCTGCTTTGCGAACTGCTTATGAAATTCTGACAGGCGACACTTTGAAAGATGTCAATTTAAAAGCAGTCAGAGGAATGGACGGCATACGTGAGGCCGATATCAATATCAATGGTACAATATTGAAAGTAGCAGTAGCGCATACACTTAAGAATGCTCGGATTTTATTGGAACAGATTGAAAACGGCACATCGCCTTACGCTTTTATTGAGGTGATGTCTTGTCCGGGTGGCTGCTTGGGTGGTGGCGGTCAGCCTATACCCACAAATACAGAAATCAGGATGAAACGTGCTGAATCAATATATGAAGAAGATTCTCATAAATTTATTCGCAAATCGCATGAGAATCCTGAAATCAAATACCTTTACGATAATTTCTTGAAAAAGCCGTTGGGAGCATTATCCCACGACTTGTTGCATACGAAGTATGTGGAGAGAAAGATGTAAGTGATTTTTTAGTATGAAGTTGTGGAGTTAGAGGCTCTTTCTCCAACAACCTAACCCGCAATCAGCAGCTTTCATCTAATTGATGTTCAATTAGATGAAAGCGGATCGAATTTACTACGGGTTCCCGAATTGACGTGTTAAATTTGAATAGTGCGAAAGAAGGTGTAAAAATAGAAGTCAAATAAACTCGGTCAATCTGCACCAAGATAAATTTTGATTTGCTGCTCTATTATAATGAGATGCAAGAGGTATTCAAGGAATTTGAGGTGCATAACACAATGCCATCGGTGGAGCAAGTCGAAGAATCCTTTAATCTAATTCTTAATCCAGTCAAAGATGGTGAAGTCATACCTGATAAACCTACCGTAACATTAAAGTAGCCGATCCTTAAAAACATGTTTAAGTCCTATTTATAAAAAATAAACTGTTGATAAAAAATTGATTTTGAGTGTTCCGCATTGCAAAGTTGGGGCTGTATCAAAATAAATATGTGGCTAAAAAACCGCAAGGTGTCTTAGAAGCGTCTAATTGCAAGGCGCTGAGATTGAGGGCAAAGGAGCGTAGTTGAAGTACGTTACTTAACCAGTACTCCGACAAGTTCGGCAACCATCGAAA